>CAYQTW010000316.1:0-4378 GCA_964420485.1 uncultured Anaerolineales bacterium | reverse complement strand
CCTCGTTTCTCTGTGAATCTCTGTGTTACGACCACCCTGCTGGGGAGATTGCCAAATTCTCTTTTTTGGCCTGGATCACCAGATTCAGGCTGAGCAAACCTGGATTTACTGGGGCTGTTTTTGACAGATTGGTGTTCCGTGTTATAATTCGAGTTCACTGTTTTTACGTCATAATACAAATATTTTCGCGACAGCATTGGGTAAGGGGAGGAGAATAGGTGATAGATTATCTGAGGAACAAGTCTTATGCCCGCATCACCGGTGCGGAAGGGTTGCCAAGTTTGATCGAGGTACAACTCGAGTCCTTCCGTTGGTTCCAGGAGGAGGGTCTGGTTCAACTCTTTGATGAAATCTCCCCCATCAAAAGTTTCAACGGCAATCTCAAATTGTACTTTCCCGGATACAAGGCCAGGGAGGCTCAATTTGAGATTGATTATCATTTTGGTGAGCCCAAGTACGCAGAGGAAGAGTGTCTCGAACGGGACATCACGTATGCGGTTCCACTGCACGTTCAGGTAGTACTCGACAACCGCGAGACGGGTGAAATTGTCGAAACAGAGATCTTTCTCGGCGACTTTCCGCTGATGACCGAGAACGGCACTTTTGTCATCAATGGCACCGAGAGAGTTGTCGTCAGTCAGTTGATTCGTTCTCCTGGCGTCTACTTTGACGTCGAAGAGGATCGGGTTACTGGCCGGCGGCTCGGTAGGGCCAAACTCATTCCTGATCGCGGGGCCTGGATGGAGTTCGAGACCCGCAAATCTGACTATCTCACCATAAAGTTCAACCGCAAGCGCACTTTGCCTGTCACTATTCTGTTGCGGGCGTTGGCGGCGGTGGACGATCGAACGGGGAACAACATCCTGGGCGGCGGCAGCGACGAGGAATTGCTGGCGCTTTTTCAGGATGCCGACAGCAACCCTCAACACAAGTATATTCCTGCGACTATTCGCCAGGAGCCAACCTGGGAGCCCAAAGATGGTCGTACATTGCCTGAGGAAGCATTGTTAGAATTCTATCGTCGTATGCGCCCCGGTGATCCGGCTAAATTGGAGAATGCGCGCGAGTACATGGAACAGCAGATCTTTGATCCTCGGCGCTACGATCTGAAGCGGGTGGGGCGTTACAAATTAAACCAGCGGCTGGGCCTCAATACAAGTCTGGAACATCGCACCATCACCCAGCAGGACCTGGTATCTTTAGTAGAGCGCCTGATCCGCATCAACAACGGCATCGTTGATGCCGATGATATTGATCACCTGGGCAACCGTCGCGTCAAAACGGTCGGTGAACTGATTCAAAACAAGTTGCGGATCGGCCTGCGTCGTATGGAGCGGGTGGTGGTGGAGCGTATGTCCATCCGTGAATCCGAGTCGCTGACTCCGGTTAGTCTGATCAACATTCGTCCGGTCGTGGCCTCTATCCGCGAGTTTTTTGGCTCTAGCCAGCTCTCGCAGTTTATGGAGCAGACCAATCCGCTGGCAGAACTGACCCACAAGCGCACTCTTTCGGCGCTGGGGCCGGGTGGACTGCGGCGCGAGCGAGCCGGTTTCGATGTGCGCGATGTGCACTATAGTCACTATGGGCGTATTTGTCCCATTGAGACCCCGGAGGGGCCCAACATTGGTTTGATTGGCCGCCTGGCGACTTATGCTCGTGTCAACTCTCTTGGTTTCGTCGAGACACCCTATCGCAAGATTGTCCACGCGGTGGAGCCCACCAGCGAGACGCTTGTCGGTCAGACGCTGAGTAAGGACGTGGCGCATCCCGAGAGCGGTGAGGTAGTAGCCGAAGCCGGGACGGAGGTGACGCCTGAACTGGCCGAGCGAATCGCTGCCTTGGGTTTCAGGGATGAAATCCCTGTCGTGCCGGTGGTGAGCGATAAAGAAATCGTATATCTCTCGGCAGACAAAGAGGACCGCTATACAGTGGCGCAGGCTAATGCCGAGTTGGACGAGCGTGGTCATTTTGTGCGACCGCGTGTTTCATCTCGCCACGCTGACAGGTTTCTGTCCGCCGCACCGGAAAAGATTGATTACATTGACGTCGCGCCCTGCCAGATCGTGGGTATTTCGGCATCATTGATCCCATTCCTGGAGCACGACGATGCCAACCGCGCGCTGATGGGCTCCAACATGCAGCGCCAGGCGGTGCCGCTTGTGCGGCCTGAAGCGCCCATAGTAGCCACCGGGGTGGAATGGCGGGCGGCCCTCGATTCGGGGCACGTGGTGTTGGCGGAAGACGATGGGGAAGTGGTCAGCATCACTGGCGACAAGATCGTGATGCGCCACGCCGATAGGCTACGCACCTACTCTCTTCGCAAGTACCAGCGTTCCAATCAGAGCACTTGTATTGATCAACGGCCTGTCGTCCACAAGGGGCAGTGGATGCGCAAGGGCCAGGTGCTGGCGGATAGTTCTTCGACCGAGGGAGGCGAACTGGCGTTGGGGCACAATGTGGTGTGTGCCTTCATGTCCTGGGAGGGTGGGAACTTTGAGGATGCTATTCTCATCAGCGAGCGACTGGTGCATGAGGACAAGTTTACTTCCATCCACATCGAGAAGCACGAAGCCCAGGCTCGTGACACTAAACTTGGTCCAGAGGAGATCACCCGTGACATCCCCAACGTGGGCGATGAAGCGTTAAAGGACCTGGACGAAGGGGGTGTCGTCCGCGTCGGCGCAGAGGTGGGGCCGCTGGACATTTTGGTAGGCAAGGTCACGCCCAAGGGCGAGAAGGACCTGAGCCCCGAAGAGAAACTTCTCCGTGCCATCTTTGGTGAAAAGGCCCGCGAGGTGAGAGATTCTAGCCTGCGCCTGCCCCATGGAGAGCGCGGCAAAGTAGTGGATGTCAAGGTTTTCGACCGCGAGGAGCACCGGGATCTCAAGGCCGGTGTGGAAACGATGGTGCGCGTCGGCGTGGCTCAGATGCGCAAGATCACCGAGGGTGACAAGATGGCCGGCCGGCACGGTAACAAGGGGGTCATTTCCCAGGTGGTGCCTGTCGAGGATATGCCTTTCCTCGCAGACGGCACCCCGGTTGATTTGATATTGAACCCATTGGGTGTCCCGGGGCGGATGAACATTGGTCAGATTATGGAAACGCACTTGGGGTGGGCTGTTTCTCGGTTGGGCATTCGCGCTATCACGCCCGTTTTCGATGGTGCGAACGAAGCCCAGGTCGAGGCGGAACTGGCGCGCGCCTGGCTCATTGATCGTGCCTGGGATGAAATTACCGAGCGCACGTGGGTCTGGCTGAAAGCGCAGGATTATCCTTTGAGTACGTTGAGGGATGACGACGAGGCGCGGCTGCTGTACATCGTGGCATGGTTAGCAGAGTGTGGTTACGATATGGATCGTTTGACCCTGGAGCGCGTCTACGCCCGGCGGGCGGTATTACGCGAATGGTTGCGCGAGAGAGGGTACGAGCCGGATGATATACTCTCCTTCGAGGATGACACGCGCACGATGGCCGAGCGAGTTGTGGCAGACCAGAGGGCGAGAATAGCCTGTCTGCGCTTGTGGTTACAAGACCGTGGTCGGGAAGTAGCCAGTCTGGACGACGAGGCCGTGGAGGCGCTGGCTGTGCAGGTGAGTGTGGAGACCTCCGATCCACTGCCGATTTTGGGCAAGATGACCTTGTACAATGGCAAGACGGGAGAGCCGTATGACCGGCCGGTGACGGTGGGTGTGATTTACATGATGAAATTGGCTCACCTGGTCGAGGACAAGGTGCATGCGCGTTCTACAGGGCCCTATAGCCTGGTGACGCAACAGCCACTGGGAGGCAAGGCCCAATTCGGCGGACAGCGTTTTGGCGAGATGGAGGTGTGGGCGCTGGAGGCTTATGGCGCCGCGCACGTGCTCCAGGAGATGCTTACCATCAAATCGGACGACGTGCAGGGGCGGGTCAAGACTTATGAGGCTATTGTCAAAGGTGAGACTGTCCAGGGAGCGGGGGTTCCGGCTTCGTTCAAGGTGTTGGTGAAGGAACTGCAAAGTCTGGGACTGGAGGTCGAAGCGATCACTCAGGAGGGTGAGGTGTTACGCTTTGGCAGGGATGAGGAAAAGAGCAAGATTCCCAAGCTGGGTATGGGGCTCTTGGGTTTGAAGGGGCGAGGACGTTGATCCGTGAGCTCGGAATAGCTTGACAATGGCGACTATGAAGCCCGGCGAATAAATTCGCGGGCAACTGTTGCCAAGTTTACCTGCGTGGACTGTCCCAGTCGCCAAAGGGCGACTTTGCAGATGTAGCACGTGGTTTTAACCGCCGTGCGATATTGGCGTGGTTTGACTTTTAATAATTTCGTGGTAGAATGTGCGCTCATTGGAATGGACAGCAGCCAAAACCCCTGCTGTCCGGTTGACAAGCAAAGATG
>CAYQTW010000315.1:0-4418 GCA_964420485.1 uncultured Anaerolineales bacterium | reverse complement strand
GGAGGCGACATCTGCCAACTTGCGCCATCGTCGTTGGACCACAAGTGGTAGAGATGTTCGCGTGCGGAATCTGCATAGACCAGATGCACCTGTCCATCGCCTGTTCGCGCCAGGGTGTGCTGTTTCCCTGCCCCTACGATCACGCCCGGTGTCACTTGCCCAGGGATGGGCGTGGGCGATGGGCCCGGAGTTGGAGTGATCGTGGATGTCAAGGTTGGCTCTTGGGCGTTCGTCTCCACGGTGGCACGGACTATATTGTAGCCCACGTTCGCCGGATCAGTCCACCAATCATAATGCTCAGACCACGAACCGCCGCAGGTCTGGCTGTAAAAGTTGCGGTTCACGGGGATGTTTGTATTGCTATCCATCAAGACAGAGGGGATGGTACCCTCCACGCCGTCAACGTATTCCACTCCCACCAGGAAAGCGGCCGGGCTGGGCAGGAATATCTGAGCGTCCGCCAGGGAGATGGAGACCCAGTCGGGATAAAAGGTAGTGACGGCCACCGTTTCTGAGCGGGCCAGCAAGGCGTCGGGGCGACCATCTGCGCCGATGGAGTAGATGACGGCGCGCACCTGGGCGCTGGAGGCGGCGCCTGCGAAATCACGATACAGGGTAAAATCTACAGAGAGCACTCTCAGGGGGTACTGGCCGTCTTGGGCTTGCAATACGGAGCCGAACAGCCAGCAGGGGCGTATAGAGCCGCTATAGCCTGCGGCGACGCCATTGTCGTTCTGGAGTTGCACCGTGGCGGCGGTGACGTTTCCAAAAGGCAATGTCAGAAGCAACAGAACGAAGATCCCGGCAAAAAATGCATAGATGGGTAAATGTTTCCCGTCTCTCATCTCGACACCACCGGCAAGTAGACCCTGTGTTCCTCAACCTGCCACGCCAGTTGCCACTCGTCCAGGGCCGGCGTCTCACCCGCCGCTGTCGAGGACAGATTGACCCGCAGTTTGAGGGCCGGGTGTTGGATGGGGTCAATGAAGGCCAGGCTGGCCCCGCTGGCAACGTTGGTCAACACTTTGGTTCCGTCCAGGCCCAGCACGTCCACGGTCAGGGTCGTGGTGGGAGGGTCTACGGTACGGGTGAAAGTCAGGCTGCCCCAACTGGCGATACCGCCCGTAGGTGTGATAGGCTTGGAGACGGCAGTGCCGCTGATGGCTGTGCCCGCCAAGATCAACTTTTGGTGCGCTACATCCAACGTCACATCGCTGACCTCGGCCAAGCCGCTAAAGTCGTCGAAATCGTCGCGCCAGGCGGGCGTGGCCATCAATGCAAAAGTGGTAAAGCGGGACGTCGCCACCGAGAGGTAGCCTTGATCGTAAAACAGATGCCCCCCCAGGTCATCCCAGCGTTCGTTGAAAGCGTCCCAGGCGAAAATCGCCAGCGTATGCGGGTCGGTTCCGGCCAAGGTGGTCTCGTTGTAGTACATTCGCAGGCTCATCGGTTTGTCGCTGACCAGCAGGGCGCCGGCGGCGCGCACGCTGTAAGAACTGCCAACGAAGCGGTAGCCGAGGGGCGCCGGGCCAGGCGGGGCATAACTGGGCACGATAGCAACGTAGGTGTCGAAAGTGACCGTGTCAGTGCTCACCAACGTCAGTTCCAGGTTGCCGTCTATAGAACCTATCGTCTGGATCGTCGAGGCCGGCACGTAGGCACGGTTAAAGTCAACCGCTCCCGTGTCCAGGCCCAGTGTCGTAGTGATGTTTATCGGTCCAGATGCGCCGGTGTTCGGGGTAAAGCCCGTGGCTGTGGCAACGTAGGCTTGGACCGTGTCCGAGTAGACCATGGTGTAGGAGCCTTTGTCATGAGTTGGCCCGATGCCGATGTTGACAAAGGCCGTCCCGCCCAGTTCGCCAATGGTACCGGCGCTGATGTAGAGTTCCGTGCCATCCTGGCTGGGCACGATGTTGAGGAATGGCGCAAAAGCAGACGCCGGATGGTGAACGCCCCGCTTCAGCGGGGACTCCCCGGCTAAAGCCGGGCCTCCGAGCAAATCATTCGACACATTCTGGGGCGCAACTGGCGTGGATTCGAGTTTGGCGGTAGAATGACCGGGGAAACCCATCAACAAGATGAAGCTTGCCAGCAACACTGCTGCCAGCCAGCGCTGCCTGGTACGATTCTTGAGATGTGCATTTGCCAACGGTGTCATCTTCTTCTCCCGTATAGAGACCCTGCCAATGCTAAATGAATCTGATGGTCAATATCTGATAGAAACTTTCTTCGCTGCTCTAAAACTGCGGGAACTGACTCAGTGCGAAACAGTGTTAGCGCAATTGCAGTCGCTCTCCCGGGAGCAGCCAGCCTACGAACCCTGGTGTGACTACTTTGACGGCATTCTGGCCAACGAACGAGATCACGATTGGGCTGAAGCCGAGCGCATCTTTAGTCACTTGCTGCAGACCAGCCTTGACCCGTCGCTGCGCAGTCGGGTGCTCCTGGCTCTGGGCCGAACCTACGAGTACCAGGGGCGTTGGGACGAAGCCATCCACGCCTACAAAGATACCTTGCCCCTCTTTGCCAAACTGGACAGTCCCATTGACCAGGCCAAGTCCTGGAAGCAGATTGCTATCTCTTACCGTCGAGGTTTCACTCGAGGCGACTTTGACCCCCAAGTCCTTCAGCAGGCGATAGAGTACTGCCAACTTGCGCTAGATGTGCTCGAGCCAACGACAGAACCATCACCAGATGATGTCGCATGGCTCAAAGGCTCTGTGTGGAATACCCTCGGCGCTATCTATATGAATCTGGCTCAATGGGACGAAGCGACTTTTTGCTATCAGCAAGACCTGGCTATATGTCGCTCGCTAAATGATCGTTTCGGTATGGGCCTCTCGTTCGGAAACCTCGGTGAGGTCTACCAGAAACGTGGCCGGGACTACTGGCCGGAGGCGCTGGAAGCCTATCAAAAAGCGTTGAGCATCATCCGCGAATTTGACGATCGCTACGAAGAGACAGATGCATTGACCAACCTCGGCTTCCTCCATCAAGAAATGGGCGAGTACCCATTGGCTCTTGACTATTACAGCCAGGCCATCGCCCTCATCAAAGACCTGCGCGCCGGCATTTCATCTGAAAAAGCCCGCGCTGGCTTCTTTGCCACAACTGTGGATACTTACGCCAATGCGATCCTGCTGTGCCTGGAAACAGGCGACGAACAACAGGCTTTCGACCTCGTGGAGCGCGCCCGTTCGCGGGCTTTCCTCGACGCGCTATCTGCCCGTTCGCCCGAACTGGTTCGGAAGGTGGAAACGCCAACTCTAACTCTGGCCGAGGTGCAGGCCGCCCTGCCGGATGACGCGCTGCTGATCGAATATTTCACCACCGGGTTGGTCAAAGCGCAGGATGGCCGGCCCACCGCTCAACGCCCGGAGCGGCATCGCTTTCCCCCGGCCAGGACGCTGATCCTGGCAGTGACTCGTGATGGGTTACAGGTACACGACGCATCCATCTCGCCCAACGACCTGCGCCCTCGCCAACTCGACAGCGTGGTGGAGCGGCACTTTTTGCGGGCCGAGATCCGGCGCACGCTTTACGACCGGCTCATCGGCCCGGTCGCGCATCTCCTGCAAGACAGGCGGCGGCTGTACCTGGTACCTCACGGCCCGCTGCACTACATCCCTTTCCAGGCGCTCGTCGCCCCCGACGGTGACACGCTCCTACGCGAGGATGGCCCGCCGCTGGTTTACGCTCCCAGCGCCACGCTGCTGTTCTCCCGTGGGTTGAGGGAGACGGAACGGGCGCACGAGCCCTGTCTGGCCCTCGGCTACGACAGCGTGGGAGCAACACGGCTGCGCTGCGCCGAGGAAGAGGCCCGCAGCGTGGCCCGGCTGACCGGTGGCCGCGTCCTGGTCGGGCCGGCGCCCAAGAAGGAGGCTCTCTTCGACCATGCGGCGAACTACCGGCTGCTTCACTTTTCTTGCCACGGCGAGTTCGACCCAGAGGCGCCTCTGTCATCGGCCCTGCACCTGGCTGCCGGTGAAATCTTGACCGCGCTGGAGGTGCTCGATCACCTGCGCCTGCGCTGCGATCTGGTGACACTGAGCGCCTGCGAGAGCGGCCTGAGCCGGGTGCGGCGTGGTGACGAACTGATGGGCCTCATACGCGCCTTTATGTACGCCGGCGCCCCCGCGCTGGTCTCCACCCTATGGCGCGTTGACGAGCGCTCGACGATGACGTTGATGGAAAAGTTCTATCGGGAGATCCAGGCCGGGGTGGGCTTTGCCGAGGCGCTGCGACGGGCTCAACTCTATTTGCGAAGCCTGGCCCCCTTTGCCGATCCCTATTACTGGGCCCCCTTTATCCTCGTCGGGATGATATCGTAGTGGCGACTTTTGCTCTGGCCTCACTTTGAACGCTGGTTGACCGACAAATTTAACATTCGGTTGTAGTAACGACTTCAGTCGTTCGTT
>CAYQTW010000314.1:0-4427 GCA_964420485.1 uncultured Anaerolineales bacterium | reverse complement strand
TGAATGGATACACAGTTGTCAAAGTTCTGGTGACCGCAAGGCCGTGGCCGCCTTCTGTCACCTGACCCTTGCCGCTCATCCCCCATCGCTCAAACGAGCGATGGTTTCGAGCGAACGGGTCTCACCAACCGGTTGCACGCGACTTGGCTAATCGGCGCGCTTTTCGAGTTTTTTCACCCGCATTGGAGTTTGTTGCTTGGCGGAGGTGCTCACGCCGTACCCGCCAAGCGCGTGAACCGAACCGTTAGCCGGCAACAGACTGGTCGGCATTACATTCTGATGGGAGAACGTATGGGCAAAAACAACATAGGGCCATTTGCATATGAAAACTGGAAGATGGCAATAGCAGGTGCTCAATTGCAAACAGTGCAAGAGTATCCCCTATTCACCGACGCTCACATCGTGGGCGAAGTTCGGGAAGGGTATGGCCCTTACCAATTGCTGAACACTGTTCCCATACCACCAGACGCCCAGAGACTTGTTCCAGCGATTATCCTCCGAGTGGAGTCTTACTTGGATTACGAACCCACCCCAATGGACGAAACTGACACAGGGCGTTACCATGGGGGTTTGTTAAGTGACGAGATTGCAGCACTTGTTTCCCTATGTTTGGGAACCAGGTTGAGGGCCGGAGGAATTAGTCGTTACTTTGAACCTGACGGCGATCCCCGATGTCGTCCTAGGGGGCCTTTGGCACACCTCGAACCGGTTTTGACTAAAACAGCGAGGCGTTCCCCGACTCTGCCACGAGCTCTAGGACAACACTCTCTTGCTGAAACGGGCCTCATTGGAAAGCTGCCTACCCTTTCGCCCCCAGAAGCAATAGCACTTGTTCGCGCTGCTAGGCTTTACCAAGACGCAATGTGGATAGGGGAGTCTGCGCCCGAATTATCGTGGATTATGTTTGTGTCCACTGTAGAGATTGCAGCCTCGCACTGGCACGCCTCCCAACATACTGGTGTAGAAATACTCGCAGAGTTCAAGCCGGAACTGGTAGAACAATTGGAGGCTGTTGGAGGCGAAAAAACGGTTCGGGCAGTGGCCGACGGGTTTGCGGGCTATTTGCGAGCAGCCAAGAAATTCAGAGATTTCATTCTCGCCTTTATGCCGGAGCCACCAAAAGAGCGCCCCAAGCACGCTCGTATCTCTTGGAAACCCAGAGACATGAAGCAAGCAATGGTAAAGATATACGACTGGCGCTCCCGAGCGTTGCACGGAGGCACTCCGTTTCCCCAGCCTATGTGTGAACCTCCAATGCATTTGGAAGAGAAGCCACCTGGCCTAGCCACAAAAACGCGAGGGGCAGTTTGGCTTGCCAAAGATACACCTATGCTACTCCACACTTTCGAATACGTAGTTCAAAAGGCTTTGCTAAAGTGATGGGAGTCAATGCTCATCTCAGACAAGGCCGGCTAACACCGCATGCACCTGACCGCGCTACGCGCGCACAAATCGGCGGCCTCACGCGCCTCTGCGTAGCTTGCCAGCTAAGGTGCTCCCACGATTCCGCGCGGCGGGTGATGCTGGTTCGTTGGGCAGCAAACACTTATCTCGAGGACGTCCAAGATACATACAATTCTCTATGGCAGAGATAGCAGACAAGGAGCCTAACAAAGAACCTAAAATGAACAACTGGCGTCTGATTTGTACTATGAGCGGGGTAGGGGTCCTCTTGCTGATCCTATGGATGCCGTGCAGCGCCGACGCACCGGTTTTGAGCGGCACGACCTACGGTGTCGTCATCACGCAAAGGATGTATCTGCCCGAGTACCCGTGCCGTATCAACGATGCACGCTACTCAAATAAGACCGATTTTGAAACGCGCACCGTGACCATTTTGCAGCCCTACCAGGATGGACAACCGCTCCACGACCGTCCGGTGGTGTTTTTTGTCCATGGCGGCGGCTGGACGGACGGCTATGCCGACTGGTACACCGACATTCTCACCCCCACCCTGGTTGCGGAACAAGGCTGGGTGGTGGTCAACGTGGACTACCGGCTGACTGCGAATGAGGTCACTTTCGCCGCCGGGACTACAAGCTGCCCAACCCCCTGGTCTAGCGAGCCGATAGACTCCGACAAGGTGGCCTGGTACGACGAGAACTTGCAGGATGTGGCGGCGGCCTTTGAGTGGACTGTGCAAAACATCGAGTCCTACGGCGGTGACGTGCAAAACATCTTCCTGTTCGGGCACTCCGCCGGTGGACATTTGATCAGTCTGTTGGCCACGCACGACGACTATCGCGCACTTCGTGGACACATACGCGGCGTGATCAGTATGAGCGGCGCGTATAACCTGAAGGAACTGAACGCGCTGTTTGACCCGGCGCTCGACCAAACGTTTTATGGTGGACATACGGACGAGGCCGCATTGGACGAGGCATCGCCCGGCGTGTATTTGCGCGCCGGGGAGACGCTGCCGTCTTTCTACGTGCTCCATTGCCAATACGATCTGCCCTCTTTGCCGGAACAGGCCATCTCGTTTCGGAATAAACTGGAAACGCTGGGGTACGAGGTAGAGTGGGACTATCTGTTGGGCTACACGCACGAGACCGAGATGACGGCAATCACCGACACGCAGGAAACCGTGACGCAATCCATCGTCGGGTACATCGAAACGCACGTTCGCAAAATAGTCTACCTGCCGCTGATCGTGCGCGACCCGGCACAGTGAGAGTGAGAAAGAGAGGTCAAGATGAAACGGAGATGGCTTTGGTATGCGGCGGTCGTGCTGGGCCTGTGCCTGACGGTGGGCACGGTGTCGGTCTGGGGATTCGCCGAGGAGGAGTTGGGGTTTCGGGACCGGGACGGCACGTATTACCCGCCGTCCGGGGATTTCCCCGACGGTCGGATCAGCACGGTGCATGATGATCTCACCCTGGCCTTGGCAATTGCTGCCGGGTTCACCATTACAGACAGCCACACGCTGAGAATCTGGGACCAGTTGGTAGATTCGGAGGTGCTGCCGAGCACGCCGGTTTCTTACACCTACGGAAACGCGGGGTTCTACGCACCGCCCAACCCGGTGGTGGACTGCATTGGCAAGAATCGCGCACGGCAGATCTGGCCCACTGGTAAATTCGACCCGGATACGTCCGCTGTCACCTCCCGATTTGGACCTTACTCGCCCTTTTTCCACTTTCCCCATCTGGGTGGCTCTGACCTGAGCGCCTTGCACGATTGGGCCTGGGGGAACAGCGACACGCTGGAAGGGTACGAAGCCTACGCCTGGGGCCGGTTCGTCGATTTCACCCTGATGCAAGCTGTCCAAAACAACGGTTGCATCATCACTCGCACGGTGACGATCAGCATGCCTGTGCCGGCCGGTTCGCTGGAAGCCTTTGCCACCTACCTGCACACCCTGGGAGATGCGTACTCCCACGCCGATTGTATGGACGCGCTGGCCGCCCAGACACCGCCCGCTCCCTGGGGCACGCACACCGTGCCGGCGCTGGGCGATACCAGCATCTATGCCTGTGATTACAACCCCGTCAGCCCCCAAAACGACGACGCTCACGGTCGAGAGTTTGGCAGCGTGTACCCCGACACTCAACGGACGATTGACGCCGGGCGGGCGATTTACGCGGAACTATCGGCGCGTAGCCTCTCACGTGAGGGAGTTTACGTGCCGTTGCCGCTGACGACGACCCTGACCGTGAGCGGCACGGAAACGACCCTTGACGGAGCCATCGTCCACTTTGCCACCGCCTGGGACTATGACGAACCGGCCCAGCGGCGGGAGTACGTGGACCGTCTCGTGGAGGCATTACGCGCCCAGCCGCGAACGGCGACCAGGCGCGTGTATTTGCCCCTCGTCTTGTGTCCGTGAGCAACCAGGAAAAGGCCGCCCAACCCTGTGTGGAGCCGACGCTCACCCTTGCGCTTCAAACTAGCGTGCCTTGCTCGCGGTGGTGTCGGTGATTCAAGCGCGTCTTGCCTGGCGAGGGCGGGTGGGCGCGGCTTACACTAACCGTTATACGGCCTAACCAAAGCGGAAAGTTGCTCCGCAAAATTGAGGAGGTACACCGTGTCAAGTTGGGAATACAAAGTCATTCGCAAGGACGTGGAGGAGGAAGACTCCACGGAGATTCTTAACCAAGTGAGCCGCGAGGGCTGGGAACTGGTATCGGTGGCTGCCTACGGGGATTTTAGGCGTGGCATTGGCTTGGCTAAATGGTGGAAAGAGTATTACTTCAAACGCACTGTGACTGAATCCTGATTTGCGGTCCAACTCTTTGCCACGTTTGCCACAGAAGAGTCTTGATGAGTTAGGGGAGACTCGAAGCCACGGGCGAATCCGAGGGCGCACAGTAGTATCTGGGCCAGGGTCTCATCTTGTGGGGTAGTTTTGCAAGTCGAGGGGGAGGCCGCACAAGTTATGGTCGGCGGGGCGGTCGCCCACCCCGCCGCCACTCCAGAACCGCGCT
>CAYQTW010000313.1:2045-4433 GCA_964420485.1 uncultured Anaerolineales bacterium | reverse complement strand
TTGGACTTTTGGTGGGCACGGATTCAGCAAGTTCCGCCGCCAGAATCGAATACGATAACTTGACCATCCGGGTTCCAGATGACGATAGTAGAGAGTTGCTGGCGTGTGAGCCCAGGCCGTATACAAGCGGTGGTGGGGCTCCGTCTGGAGGTGGGGGAGCGGGGAGTGGAAACGGTATCCTGCAAGTCTCAAATCAAATCGCTGGTGTTGGATGTCACCTCGAATTCTGGGGGCCAACTGCGCACACAATTGATGTTGGGACCGGTGATACAAGAAGAGTCGAAACAGTCCCCGGTGAATATGGGTGGCGGGCGTTCATTGGCGGTCGTGAGACCGGTCAAGCCGATACGGCCAAACTCGGGCCTGGTGGTGTCTGCTCCTTCACATGCATGGAGGATGGCGATACAATGTGGATTAACTGGGGTTGCAACCCTTAATTCGCTTGTTGTTCTGTGCTCCGGTACCCCATTTGGGATAAGTTACGCAAGGCTCACGAGGAGATGCAAAAAGCAAAGTCGCAAAGGAGCAAGAGAGCAGAGAATAACGGAACAAAGCGAACTCGGTGGTTCAAACCAGTGTAATATCGGTACTGATGAGGAGGCTTTGCATTGACTGAAGAAACGCAGCAACTGGGCAAGTATCGCATACTTGATGAACTGGGCCGCGGAGCCTTCGCCACCGTCTACCGCGCGCTGGATACCACCCTCGACCGGGAGGTGGCGCTCAAGATCCTACACCCGCAACTCCTGACCGACCCGACTTTCGTGGAGCGCTTCAAGCGCGAAGCGCGGGCAATGGCTGACCTGACCCACCCGCACATCGTCACCGTCTACGAGATCGGCGAGGTTGAAGGACGGCTGTTCATCGCGATGACGCTGGCCCACGGCTCTAATCTGAAGGAGGCCATCGCCGAACGGGGATGTATCTCCTGGGATGAGACGCTGATACTGCTGAAACCGATGTGCGAGGCGCTGGACTATGCCCACGACAGGGGTAGTGCACCGTGACTTGAAACCAGCCAACATCCTGCTGAAGGATGCCCCGCAGTGGGAGAGTAAGTATGCAACTTCTCCTCCAACAAGCCTCCCACCATACGGAACTCGGCCGCGCAGCACGGGCGGCGGGGCGGTTCGACGCGTCCCGCTGGCACTACCTGCAGGCGGCCGAGTATCTCTTCCAGGCAGCGACCAAATCCAGGGGCCACCTCAAGGCCAAGCGCACCGAGTGGGCCGAATCGCTGTTTGCAGCGGCGCTGACGTCGTCAACTTGTGCGGCAAGGCCTGCGCCATCCCCTTCATCGAGGCGGTTGAGCGCGGGATAGATAGGGACGTGACACTGGCCGACTTTCAGCAGGTGATGGCGGAGGTGAAGCCGTCGGTGAGACGGAAGGAAGTGGGAAAGTACGAAAAGTTTCGGTTTGGGGAGTGAGAACGGCGGGGGTATAAATCGCAAAAGATGGCAAAATTGACATTAGACAGGCGCGGCGAGACCAAAGGTTAGGACAGCATCACAGAAACCGGACCACTGGTGAGCAGCCCACTGGCAGCGTGCGTGTAGGAAGGCCTCTGCATTTTCTTTCAACCAAGCCTTGCTACAACTCTTGAGCCGCAGATTGACTACTTGCCGGATCAAGCTTTCTACCACGCCACTCCCAATGGGTAACTTCTGGGCTTTGAAGCAGGCATAATCCAGACGACCGTTCGTCTGATGTCTCTGAAAGTAGTCATATTGGGTCTGCACCTCGTCTGGGTCCTTGCCAACTTTGTCGGTCAGATACCGCCGTATCTCGGTCACGAGGGACTTGGCGTGCCCTTTTTTGAGTTTCTTGGCCCACTTCTTGGCCCACGCTTTACCTTTAGCCGTGGCTCCAAACAACGCCTCGCCTAATTGATAAAGATGTTGTACGGCGTGACAGTGGTCCAGAACTTGGACGATTTGTTCGGGACGACAGCCGAGTTCGTACAATAAAGGGGGAATGTGGTCCCAGATCCAGTGAGCTCCATCGCCTAGCAAGACGACGACTTCGGCCAGGGCAATACCCAATTCGTAGAGGTACAAACGCAAAATCTCAATGAACTCGTCTATGCCCATCAGTGTGCCGTCAGAAATCAGTGGAACATCGGTACAGGTCACTTTCTTCCCCTGTTCATCCAGGACATAGATCGTTAACAATTTGGGTTCTCTCCAGTTCGTTTCGTAGCCCGGCCAACCGCTCTTCCGTTTCCGCCCCCGGCGATAAGTCCGGCGGATGTTGATCCGTCCTCCATCAGCACCAATGGCAACCCGTTTACCTTTGAGGGCTTCGCCCTTGAGTAAATCACCTGCTGCCAAACGCGCCAGTCGTTCACTGCGCACCGCCAGACCGGTTCGACAACACGCCTCACTGAT
>CAYQTW010000313.1:0-2035 GCA_964420485.1 uncultured Anaerolineales bacterium | reverse complement strand
CCGAATACGGCTCGAACTGAAGTCTAGCCCCAGCCAAGCGACCATCGGTTTAGCCTGCTCGAAGGAAGGAGATTGCGTAGCTGCCTGAGTCACCAAACAACGCACTAGAGGACTCACGCCTTCACTGATACCCAGTAACGTCAGCACCGGGTAGAAGCCTTGCCCATGACTTTTGCCCCGTTTGCCCCGCTTTCGCTTCCGACCACGCTGTTTCTTGCGGTTTCGCGATAGCTTGTATAATGTCTTGACCCGTACTTGAACCCCACCTATGAGGGTAATTGGGTACTTCTTTGATGGCTTGGTTGACGCAGTTGAAGCCCGCTTTTCCACGGACCCTCACATCGGCGGCCAACTTCACGCTTTCCGTCAGGGACAAGTGATAAATCAAGATGGCAACGCAGTGCCCTACTAATTCCAGACCGGCCCAGAGAATCGCCCATTCTCTCTCTTTTAGTTTGACCCCATCCCAGCTTTCCTCTTGTGCCGAATCAATCAATGGGGTGACCATCTCTCGGAACTTCTGGATGGCTTGGTTCAGGTTCAGAATGGCTGGAATTGGTTCCGCAGTAGTTTGCATCACGAACAGCACCTCTGGTAGTTTGGAGGCTATTTTGCCATAATACTGCGATTGGTCAACTTCTCTCGAAAGCACACTAACTTGGGCCAGGTTTATTTCTTTTATATTTTCTGGAATTTTTACCGTGATTACTCCTGCTATGCCTATATATGGCGGTTCAGCAAATCTTTCCCCCTACATATGGGATATAGGCTTTCGTTTTTGCCATCTTTTCCGTTTCGTACCCGAACGGCGGAGACCTAACCCCCCGGCCCTCTTCCCACTTCGGGGAGGGGTCTTGTTGGTTACAGGAGCACGTGAGATGACACTATCGCCAGGTGATATCCTTCCGGGCGGTAAATACCGCATCGAAGGCACCATTGGCCAGGAAGCCTTCGGGCAGGCGTACAAGGCGTGGGATACGACCCTCAACCGTCCCGTCGCGGTCAAAGAACTGCGGCGGGACACGCCGGGGATGGGGTCTACCAGGGGTTGATTCATACATGATGGACGCGGTAGAGACGATTGTGGCCCAGTGGACAGCACGGGGGAGAAGATGACTAATGAGCCAGTAACACAATCCCAACTCACTATCTTCTGCCCCCACTGCCACCGTTACATCGCCATCTCCCTTCGCTGCCCCTGCGGCTGGGAGCGGGCGCAACCCATCCCCGCACCGGGCGAACCGCTGTGGCGCGTCTCCCTGGAGGCCAGGCTCCGTAGCGGGCTGGCGATAGCAGGGAACATGATCTTGATTGGCGGGCAGGATGGCCTCCTGCGGGCCTTTGACGTTTCAGACGGTACATCCCTCTGGCAGCAAGACCTGGGGGCGGCCATCTGGGACAGGCCCACCATCGCAGAGGAGCGAGTAATCGTCGGTACAAAGACCGGCAACATCGTCGCTTGTAGTGTCGAGGCGGGGCGCGAGTCGTGGCGCTATCCCACCGGCGCGCCAGGAACTGGGGCGGTTTGCATTGCGGAGGGCGTGGCTTACGTGGGTGACGCGCTGGGCCGCCTGCACGCGCTGGATGTGCGCAGTGGCCATGCGATCTGGTCGCAGCCCTTTGCCGCCCGCAAGCGCATCGGCGCGGCACCTGCTGTGAGCCGCAAGTTGGTCGTCGTCGGCTCCTACGATGGCCACGTCTACGGCGTGGACGCCAGGCGCGGCACCGAGGTCTGGAGGCGTGACCTGGGAGATCGCATCACGGCCGCGCCGGCCGTGGCCGAGAACTGGGCCTTTGCCTGTGCACACAATGGGCGGGTGGTCAGACTTGACCTGTTCGGAGGACGGGTGCAGGAGCGCTGGGACTTTGCCGATGGCCCTATCCTGAGCGACCTGGTGTTGAGCCAGGACGGCCGGCTGCTCTACGCCGGTTCGGCCGGCGGCAGCCTGTATGCCCTGGATGTCCAAACAGCAGAGGTACGCTACCGTCTTCAGGCCGGCGGCGCGGTGGCGGCGGCTCCCGCCCTGTGGGAGGG
>CAYQTW010000312.1:0-4433 GCA_964420485.1 uncultured Anaerolineales bacterium | reverse complement strand
CAAACCAGGTAAATCGAGCGGTACTGGACGAAATCATCCGCCGCATCGTCGAGGTCGTGCAGCCAGAAAAGATCGTAATGTTCGGCTCTGCGGCCCGAGGGGAGATGGGGCCGAATAGCGATGTGGACCTGCTGGTGGTCAAGTCAGACGTCCACCGGCGGCGTGCGGCCCAGGCTATCTATATGAACCTCATTGGCGTGGGTCAGGCTGTAGATGTAGTGGTCGTGACTCCTCAAGATGTCGAGCGATACAAAGACTCTTTTGCCTTGGTGATCGAGCCTGCCTTGCGGGAAGGAGAGGTGGTGTATGCCCAGTAAGCGATTTCCCCCGGACGATCCGCGAGAGTGGTTAAATCGAGCGAAAAGTAATCTGGCGAAAGCCAACATTCCTTCTGAAACATCGGAAATCTACCTGGAAGATTTGTGTTTCGACGCCCAACAGGCAGCCGAGAAAGCCATCAAGTCTGTGTTGATCCACCTGGACGTGCAATTTCCTTACGTTCACGATCTGGCACGGTTGCTGTCACTTGTAGAACAGGCGAGCCAGGATGTCCCAGAGTCTATCGGACGAGCAGCAGGTTTATCAGACTATGCGGTGGGAACTCGTTACCCCGGCCTGGCAGAACCGGTGACCTGGGAGGAGTACGAGGAGGCTGTCGCCATCGCCGAGACGGTTGTCTGCTGGGCCGAACAGTTGATTGGCATTGAATGTCTGGAGAACAACTGATCGTGTATCGAAACCACACCATCGCCGCCGTCGTGCCGGCGTATAACGAAGAGACACTGATTAGCCGCGTCATCGAGACGATGCCGGATTACGTGGACCGCATCGTGGTAGTTGACGATGCCAGCAAAGATGGTACTATTAGCACCGTGAACGGGTACCTGCCCCGGATGGACGAACGACTGACGCTCATCCAACACGAGACGAACCAGGGCGTGGGCGGAGCCATCGCCACCGGCTACGAGTGGTGCCGCGACCACGAGGTGGACGTAGCGGTGGTGATGGCCGGCGACGCGCAGATGGACCCCGCCGACCTGCTCGATCCGGTGGTATCCGGCGAGGTGGACTATGCCAAGGGCAAGATGGTGATCTGCCAATGAAAGTTGCCGCGATTGTTGGCGCCCGTCCCCAGTTCATCAGGGCAGCGCCGGTCAGCAAGGCCCTGCGGGAGGCCGGTCGTCAGGAGTTTCTGATTTGCACTGGGCAACACTACGACTATGGAATGTCCCGTATTCTCCTCGAGGAACTGGGCATTTCGGAGCCGGAAATGACGTGGGTGTGGTGCTGATGATGGACGACACTTTCCGCCTGGAAGATTGTCCGATCGAACGGGGCTGGTGTAGGCGCACAAAGGTGAAGTGAGCGCGATGGGTGGCAGCCGTGTGCTGGACGAAGCCTGCATCGAGGCCTGCCGGACGCCTGACCACGTGCGGCTGTTGCTATTCGACCTGCGGGTGATGGCAGATACGTTCGGGGTTCTGGCCAAGGGACAGGGGTTATGAGAGAGCGACTTGCAGATTCGGAAGGAGATGTTATGAACTGGCAAAACTCGACTGTGTTAATCACCGGCGGTACCGGCTCCTTCGGCAAGAAGTTCACCGAGGTGATGCTACGGCAGTACCATCCCAGAAAACTGATCGTCTTCAGCCGGGACGAACTCAAGCAACACGAAATGAGGATAAGCGGCTTTGACCATTCCAGCCTGCGCTACTTTATCGGCGATGTGCGCGACCGGGAGCGCCTCTACCGCGCAATGGTCGGGGTAGACATTGTGGTTCACGCCGCTGCTCTCAAACAGGTGCCCGCGTGCGAATACAATCCTTTTGAGGCGGTCAAGACGAACGTGCTGGGAGCCCAGAACATCATTGACGCCGCCATTGACAGCGGTGTGCGCAAGGTGATGGCTTTGAGCACCGACAAAGCCGTCAACCCCATCAACCTCTACGGCGCGACTAAACTTGTCGCCGAAAAGATGTTTGTGCAGGGCAATGCCTACGCAGGTGCAAAGGGAACGTGCTTCAGTTGTGTGCGCTACGGCAATGTAGTGGGCAGCCGGGGCAGTGTCATCCCACTGTTCGAGAAGCAGAGAGCCAGTGGACGCATTACCATCACCGACGAGCGAATGACTCGCTTCTGGTTGACACTCGAACAGGGAGTGCGCTTTGTGATTCGCTGCATTGAGCAAATGCAGGGAGGCGAGGTGTTCGTGCCCAGGATCCCCAGTATGCGGATCGTGGACCTGGCCGAGGCAGTGGCGCCGGGGTGTGAGATTGATTCTATCGGCATCCGGCCGGGAGAAAAGTTGCACGAGGTTCTCGTCGCACGCGATGAATCGCGTTATACGTTGGAACTGGAAGACATGTTCGTCATCCAACCTGTGCACCCCTGGTGGGAGCCGGCTAATTGGAGTCAAGGGAACCCGCTGCCCGACGGCTTCAAGTTTGCCAGCGACAAGAACGAGCACTGGTTGACCATCGAGGAACTGCGGCAGATGATTGGGGAGGGGTAGCGTGAGCGATAGGTTGGCTATTGATGGAGGAACGCCGGTGCGGGAGGCGAGGCTGCCTTACGGCCGGCAGTGGCTGGGCGATGACGACGTCGCTGCTGTGGCCGAGGTACTGCGCTCCGATTGGCTGACCACCGGCCCGAAGGTAGCCGAGTTTGAGCAGGCCTTTGCCGATTTTGTGGGAGCCAGGGAAGCAGTAGCGGTGAGCAACGGCACGGCAGCATTGCACACGGCGATGTACGCTATCGGCGTTGGACCGGGCGATGAGGTGATCGTTCCACCGATGACCTTTGCTTCCAGTGCCAACTGCATTGTTTTCCAGGGAGGCACGCCGGTCTTTGCCGACGTGGATCTCGACACGCTGCTGCTCGATCCGACCCAGGTCGAGGCAAAGATCACGCCGCGCACAAAGGCGATTGTCGCCGTGGACTATACCGGGCAGCCGTGTGATTACGACGCGCTGCGGGCCATTGCCGGCCGGCATAGCCTGATCCTGGTAGCCGATGCCTGCCACGCCCTGGGCGGCAGTTACAAGGGACGTCCGGTCGGCTCTCTTGCCGATCTGAGCACCTTCAGTTTCCACCCGGTGAAGCACATTACCACCGGTGAGGGCGGTATGATCACCACCGATGATCCGGAATTGGCTCGACGTATGCGGGTCTTCCGCAACCACGGCATCACCACCGACCATCGCCAACGCGAACAACTGGGTTCCTGGTTTTACGAAATGGTAGATTTGGGTTATAACTACCGCCTGACCGACATCCAGTGCGCGTTGGGAATGAGCCAGTTGCGCAAGTTGCCCGGCTGGGTGGTGCGTCGCCAAGAGATTGCACGGCGCTATGATGCAGTGTTTGCCGAGATGCCTGCTGTGGGGCCACTGGGTGTGCGAGACGATGTTTCTCACGCTTATCATCTCTATATGATTCGACTCGATCTGGATCGGCTGAAAGTTGACCGAGCCAGGGTTTTCACCGCTTTGCTCGCCGAAGGAATTGGCGTCAATCTTCACTATATCCCGGTGCATCTGCATCCTTTTTACCAGGAGCGGTTCAGTACAGGGCCGGGGCTATGTCCGGTGGCCGAGGCGGCTTATGAGCGATTGATCACACTACCCATTTTCCCACGTATGAACGACGATGATGTAGAGGACGTGATCGCTGCTGTGCGCAAAGTGATGGAGGCTTATCGGCGATGAAAGTGGTTGCCATCATTCAAGCGCACATGGGCAGCACCCGCTTGCCGGGCAAGGTGCTGAAGGATCTTGCGGGTGAGCCAATGTTGGCGCGCGTGGTAGACCGCACGCGCCGGGCGCAAACGCTTGACGAGGTGGTAGTGGCGACGACGGTGCAACCAGCCGACGAAGCCATCGTGCATTTATGCGCGGAGCGCGGCTGGCCCTGCTTTCGGGGCAGCGAGGAGGATGTTCTTGACCGCTACTATCAGGCAGCCGTCGCGCACCAGGCCGACGTTGTCGTGCGCATTACCTCGGACTGCCCGCTGATTGAGCCGGAAATCGTGGATCGAGTAGTGCGCGAGTTCCTGGAACGGCAGCCGGAGGTTGATTATGCCTGCAACACCTTGCCCCGGCGCACTTTCCCTCGGGGCCTGGATACGGAGGTGATGCGCTTTGACGTGTTGGAGCAGGCCTGGCGTGAGGACGATAACCCGGCCTGGCGCGAGCACGTCACTCCCTACATCCGGCGACATCCTGACCTGTTCCACATCCACGGCGTCGTGAACGAGGTGGACTATTCCCACATGCGCTGGACGGTGGACACGCCAAAAGACCTGGCTTTCGTGCGCCGTATCTACAACCACTTTGGCCACGGTCGTTTCTCCTGGCGGGAGGTGCTTGTTGCGCTGGAGGAGCATCCAGAGTGGTTAGAGATCAACCGGCACGTGCGGCAAAAGACGGTTTGAG
>CAYQTW010000311.1:0-4471 GCA_964420485.1 uncultured Anaerolineales bacterium | reverse complement strand
GGGCGAGCCTGAACGTAGCGGCCGCGCTTGCGGTCAGTACGAGTCCGGCTGCGCCGACCACCACTGGAGCGGGTCAGCCGGTCGAGAGGCGTATCCAGCCGACGCGGGGAGAATTCCTCACCGGCAGTGACTTCCTCGCCGCCCTCCCACCAGCGCCCCTCCGATGGCCATTGGGGCATGGTCTGCAACACCGGCTCCCGTTTTGCCTGGGAGTGTTCGTTCTCGGGGGGAGGCTCCTCGTCCCGAATTACCCCAGATACGGTTTTTTTTTACCGGCTATCTCGGCGCCTTCTTCTTTGCCCTCGACCGGGTTCTGGAGACGGGCCTCGGCCAGACACTCTGAAAGGTCTCCCAGCGCCACTTCCGCCTCTTGCAACGAGTGTCGCTTCAGGCGATGGGGCAGCGCCAGTTCGGCGGCCAGCAAAATGTCACGGTCACTCAGACGAGTGCGCCCCTCGAAGGCAGCGTGGGCGCGGGCAGCCTTGAGCACCACCAGGTCGGCGCGGTGGCCGTCTACCCCCAACTCGCTCATCATCGTCGCGATGGCCGCCAGGTCTGATTGAGAGTACCTAACCTGGGGCAAGAGTTCGCGGGCGCGGGCGATTTCGCTCGACAGTTTCTGCTCCCGGGGCATCCACTCTTCGCAGAACCCCTCGGAGTCGGCTTCGTAGGCCAGGTTCCGCTCCATGATCGCCATCCGGGCGGCGGGGTCGTGGATGCCCTCAATGTTCACGCACAGCGCAAAGCGGTCGAGAAGTTGGGGGCGCAAGTCGCCTTCCTCCGGGTTCATCGTGCCGATGAGGATGAAGCGGGCGGGGTGGCTGAAGGAGATGCTTTCCCGCTCGACGACATTGACTCCCATCGCCGCCGCGTCTAGCAGCAGGTCCACGACGTGGTCGTCCAGCAGGTTGACCTCGTCCACGTAGAGGACGCCCCGGTTGGCTGCGGCGAGAACGCCCGGTTCGAAGCGTCGCTCTCCCTTTTGGATGGCCCGCTCGATGTCCAGCGTGCCCACGACGCGGTCCTCGGTCGCACTGACGGGCAGGTCTACGAAGCGGGTGCGCCGGCGGGCGCGGGGTAGTTCTTCGCCCGCCTCGACCCGCTCACGGCACTCGGTGCACCAGGTCGCCGGCCGGTCGGGGTCGCAACCGAAGGGGCAGTCAGCGACTGCTTCGATCTCGGGTAGGAGCGCGGCCAGGGCGCGGGCGGCAGTGGACTTGGCCGTGCCGCGCTCGCCCCGGATGAGCACCCCGCCGATCTGGGGGTGAATAGCGTTGAGTATCAGAGCGCGTCTCATGCGCTCCTGTCCGACGATAGCAGTAAATGGGAAAATAGGTAGCATTGGATTAAAACGTAATGTGTGGTAACTACCCAGCCAGTCTTGCTAAACCGCCAAACCAGATAGGTTGACTTGAAAATCGTCAGCGGATTGAGCAGATTTAGCGGATTTTAGCGGTCACAATTGAATCCGCTTTTATCCGCTCAATCCGTTGACTTTTTCGGCGCTACCTGGGTAGTTACAATGTGTGAAACGTGACGCTTGGTTTACCGTTATTATACCCCAAATTGCCGGAAAGTGTAGCCCATTGCCTGGCGAATGAATTCGCAGCAACGTTGGCCAAGTCGCCCTGCGGCGACTGGGACAATCGGCGTAGGCCGATTTTGCAAACGTTGCACGCGGTTTCAACCGCTGTGCGGCAACTGGGACAATCGGCGTAGGCCGATTTTGCAAACGTTGCACGCGATTTCAACCGCCCTGCGGCGACTGGGACAATCGGCGTAGGCCGATTTTGCAAACGTTGCACGCGGTTTCAACCGCTGTGCGGCCATCCTCGGTGAGCGCAAGTTGCGCTTGACGGCACTGAATTATTGTGGTACTATGTGAGGCATAGAGTAACCCGGCTGGTGTAGCATAGATGAAGGAGGTAGCCCAATGAAGAGAACCCGACTCCCTTTGTTTCTGAGTGCGACAAGTCTGCTGATCGTGCTCAGTCTGGTGACTGGCTGTTACCGGGCAGCCGCCCCCGACGTGACAGAGACTCCGGGGGGCAGTGCGGAGGATGTCCCGCCACAGGAAGGAACACCTGATGTGCTGGCTACGTCAGTCGCGAATTCGACTTTGGCAGCACAGCAGGCCGAAACGGACGAGGATTCACCTGTCGAGACACCCACCACACCGGCTCCTACGCAGACACAGCCACCGGCGGCCACGCCGGCCACGACTCCTACTCCCACACCCACTACATCGGCCGACACTACGCCTGCACCAACTCAGACGCCGCTGCCACCCACAGGCCAGGTCACGCACGTGGTCCAGCCGGGCGAGAATCTGTTCCGCATCGCGATGCGCTACAATACGACGGTGAATGTGATTGCCAGCGCCAACGGCATCGCCAATCCAGCCCTCATCTACGTCGGGCAGGAGTTGACTGTACCTTCATCAGGCGCTGAACCGCCGTCAGGTGGGACCACCTACGTAGTACAACCTGGTGACAATCTATTCCGCATCGCGCTGCGTTACGACTTGAGTTACACGTACCTGGCGCAGCACAACGGCATCACCAATCCGGCTAACATCTATGTCGGGCAGGTCATACGCATCCCGTAGTCTACACATTGATCATGGTGACTCTTAGTGGCGACTTTAGTCGCCAATTGCGCAGGAGAGGCGACTAAAGTCGCTACTACGAACCTGTTGTATGGTTGCGTCGGTGGAAAACTAAAGAGAGGCAGGGGCCGTGGGGTGTCCCACGGCCCTTTGCCTATCAGGTAAAACAAAATGTCATCTTATCCTACGGCCTCGTGCTCATCAGGAATAATTACCAGCCTAAAGAACGATAGAGTCAAATATGTGCGCTCGTTGCAAAACCGGCGGCGCGTTCGCCAGCGGGAGCGGCGCTTTGTCTTTGAGGGAATGCGGCTCGTCGAGGAGACTGTCCTCGCCGGCATCCCCCCTGCTTTCGTGTTCTACACCGAGCCGGTAGAGACCAACACGCAGGGCCGCCATCTCCTGGCGTCTCTGCGCGAGATGAACGCTCCTTGTTACGCCGTGAGCGAGCCGGTGATGGCTGCCTGCTCCGACACCGAGACCCCGCAGGGCATCCTGGCCGTCCTTTCCATCCCAAACCTCCCCCGCCCGGAGCATCCCACCTTCTCTCTTGTCCTCGATCGTGTGCGGGATCCGGGGAACCTGGGCGCCATCCTGCGCACAGGGTTGGCGGCGGGGGTGGAGCAGGTGCTGCTGGCGCCCGGCGCGGTGGACAGTAGCAACCCCAAGGTTGTTCGGGCGGCAATGGGCGCCCACCTGCGCCTGCCAGTGGCGGCGCTCAAGTGGGAAGCCATTGCCGAGGCCGTGGCCGGCTGTGACGTGTGGATAGCAGCGGCCGGCGGCGAGACGGTCTACACGGCGGTGGACTGGACGCGGCCGGTGGCGCTCATCGTGGGGAGCGAGGCGACAGGTGCGGGAGAACAGGCCCAGGCGCTGGCGCAGGGGCGGGTCTCCATTCCGATGACCGCAGGGGTCGAGTCGCTGAACACGGCGATGGCGACGGCGGTGATCCTCTTCGAGGCGGTGCGGCAGAGGGGGGATAAAAATCCCAAAGTCTGAGTTTGAGTGTGTTCCAGACACACTGGCCTACAGTCGGCTTCCAGCCGACTTTGGCTTTCAGCCTGCGAATTTCTATTCGCAGGCTTGACAAAAAGGCGTTTCTGCGGCATAATGCGGCCCACAACTAATTATCGGAAAGGCTGTGACGGAGAGGAGTAAGCGGAGGGAGACCGCCAGGGAGGTGGGGTCATAGACTGGAAGCCCCGCCCGGAGAAAGCCCACTGAAATTCACTCCCGAGCCGACGGGGGAAACCGGATGTCCGGCAAGTAACCCGCTCCGCAGGCCCGGCGTTAACAGGGCAGCCGATCGCGCTCGCGGGCGCCGTCGGTGAAATAAGTGGGCTCCAGCGGGAGCCAAGTGGGGTGGTACCACGGGAGAAACACGCTCTCGTCCTCAAGGGCGAGGGCGTTTGTCGTTCTGGATACTGGACAAGGGGGATGCCGATGCTAGACCAATTGAGTCAACTGAAAAATAAAGCCCTGGCCGCGCTAGAGACAGTCGAGAACAAGGATGCGCTGACCGCGTGGCACAGGCACTATCTGGGCAAGAAAGGCGCGCTGACGCTAATGTTGCGCTCCGTCAGGGAACTGCCCCAGGAGGAACGGCCGGCCTTTGGACGAGCCGCCAACGAGGCCAAAGTGGCATTGGAGGAGGCCTACCAGATGCGGGCCGAGGCGCTGCGCCGGGCAGAGATGGAGCGCGAGTTGGAGGAGGGCGCGATTGACGTCACTCTGCCGGGCCGCCCTACCGGCCCCGGCCACCTGCATCTCACCACTCAGACGTTGCGCCAAATTTATGCCATCTTTGCCGGAATGGGCTTCCAGGTCTACGAGGCCCCCGACGTTGAGACCGACGAACTGAAC
>CAYQTW010000310.1:0-4487 GCA_964420485.1 uncultured Anaerolineales bacterium | reverse complement strand
ACCAGTTTCGAGTTGCCTATCTCCCGGCAGAACAGAACCGGTACGTGAACTAGATCGTGGTACAAAATTCCTATTGCCATACCTGTGCAAATCTGATATAATGTAGACGGTGGGGAAGGGCCCCACTGATATAAAAATCAATTGAAGGGAGGTGAGAGAAATGTTGTTTTTACCACGTGAGGAAGGGCAGGGGCTAGTCGAGTACGCGTTGATCCTTGTTTTGGTGGCCATTGTAGTGATTGTAGTTCTGGCTCTGCTGGGTCCGGCTATTGGCAACATCTTTAGCAACATTATGACCAGCATCTAGTCTAGTGATCACCGCAGCCACTCGAGCGGAACACACTGCCGACAGAGCCTCGTGCATGCGAGGCTCTGTTCATAGTGCTATCAGATTTACCTTCCCGAAAGTTCCATTTTCTATCTTTCGGGAAGGTGGACTGAGTAGTAGTCACTCCGTTTTGTTGATTTCTAGTCTGGTGAGGGACGATGAACCAGGACGTGTCCGGAAACAAATCCATAGCGCAGCGTCTCATTCTCCGCGCTATGCCGCGCCGTTTTCCCTTCCGTCGCGGCCAGAGTTTGCTAGAGATGACGCTAGTCCTGCCGATCCTGCTCCTGTTGTTCGCTGGAATGATCGAGCTCGGCGCGTACGCCAACGCCTACCTGATTATACTCGACGCCACCCGCGAGGCGGCCCGCTATGGCAGCGACCTGGACCCGTACATCACCGCGCAGGAGCCGTTTGACCCGCAGGCGGGCAATCCTTCGTTCCCTGACGTGCGCCCGCCAGGACTGGGCGGCTCAATGACAGTCCAAGACCTGAGAGAGGATTATTGCGCCAGGGATACAGTCAACTATTACTACGTGGTGACCTGCCTGGCCTTGCAAAACATTCCGTTGGGCCAATTCGATCCGATAACTAATACCGACGATATCGTCGTCACCGTCGTGGGCTTTGACGACAACGGCAAGATCGCACACCGTTGGCCCCTGGTGCAGACAGGAGGGGCAAATCCACCCCTGCCCTATCCCAATCCAAGCGATCAGGGGTATCACTACCAGGGCGTCAATGATGACATTGTCAACTCGAGTTGCTCGGCGGCCCAGCTGGACAAATGCCGCTGTTGGTCCCTTTTTGGCGTCCGCTCCTCGCAGTTCGACAATGCCAGGATCGAAAACCTATTGCAGCAGCACAGCGGCGCGCCGGCCGGTGGTATGGTCATCGTTGAAGTCTTTTATGGTCATCCCCACCTTATCGGCCTGTTCAACGTTGGTGATTTCATCCCTGATCCCATCCAGATTCACTCTTACACAGTTTTTCCTGTCCCGGCAGCCGAACCCACCCCAACGCCGCCCCCGTGACGCTATCCGGGCCGGGGCCAATGGAGGTCTTACGTGTTGGTCAGAATGTCTAGATTGTTCGGCCTGCGGAACGAACTGCGGAACGAACGCGGGCAGGCATTATTCATCCTTGCCGGTGCCTTCCTCGCTCTGTTGGTGCTGGTGGGGCTGGTGGTTGACCTGGCCGTCATATTCGTACACAACGGCCACCTGCGCCGGGCTGTGGATTCCGCCGCCGTCGCTGCCGTGAGTCAGTACCGCGAGAGCCGTACTATTGACCAAATTTACGCCTCGACCAAAGAGTTCCTCGAGTTCCAACTCCCTGGTGTACACAACGTCCGCGTCTATTGGTGCGACAGGCACCTGGCGGACATAGACCACGACCTGGGAGGCACGCTAGTTGACATGCAATCGGAGGCGTACCACCCGCACGTCCCTCGCGATCCGGGTTCCAGATTGTCTTATCAAGGTGATACATTGTGTTCTGCTGTGGGCAGTGACCCTGGCAAGCGGGTGCGAGTAGAGGCATGGATTGACGTAGATTTGTTTTTCCTCCCCCTCGTGGGTTTCGACCAGGTCCAACTCTCCGGCTGGGCCGAATCGGAGGCGGCGGTGGTCAACATGGTGTTATTACTGGATACCTCCGAGTCCATGGCCTACGGCGTGGATAGCGACCACGACGGCGATGTGGACGAGGACCCCCACGCCTGCCCAGGAGATCCCACTCTCTACCCGCGCAGGGCTGGCCCTGATTCTGACCCGGCCAATAATCCAGTGCGCGACAGTTTCGCCGAATGTCTGAGGGCCTGCTCAGAAGAAGGCTGGTGCAGCCCCTTTGAGCAAGTGCGCGATTCGGCGATAAAGTTCATGGCGAACATGTGCGATGGCGTAGACAAGGTGGCGGTCTATCATTTTGACAAGACGCCGGTGATGACTCCATCCATGGAACTTTCTTACACCGTGCCAATTACTATTCCCTCCTCGAGTGGCCTGGTCGTCTCGCTGACGAGCGACATAGACGCGGTTACTACTGACATTGACAACAACGACAAGTTGCGTGTCTACATCCGCCCTGATAACCCCGACTATCCCCCTGGTTCCGCTTACCTGGTGGGGAATTTCAAGTGGACCAACACCAACATCGGCGGCGGGCTGCGCGAGGCGACGACTGAATTGGTGAATAACGGTAACCGCGACATTGCCGTGTGGGTCATTGTTCTTCTCACCGACGGCGCGGCCAACGCTACTGACAAGGCGGCTGACGAAAATGGTTGGTGGACATGTCCCTCTCCTCCGGGCATGGGAGGACCAAACGAGCGTACCATTTCCCCCTTGTGTCGTGACCCCGAAGCCGACGACGCCGACCCCATCCGGCCCGACTCGGACACGGTCACACGTCACTGTCCTGCACAGGCGGTCTGTGACAGGCCCTGGTATACCAACTCAGATATGGAACCGGACTTGATGCCCTATTTCTACGACGCCGACGATTATGCCCGCGACATGGCCGACGATGCCGCCGCGCAAATGATCGCCATCTATACCATTGGCTTTGGCGAATCGGTGATTGGCTATCGAAACCCGCCTGGGCGGAACGACGCCGGCGAACGGTTGCTGCGCTACATCGCCGACGTGGGCGACGACGGTGACAACTCCACCGCGCCCTGTGGCAGCGATTTCTATTGGGATGCCGAGCACAAGTGGCCTCTTCCCGAGCAAGGAGAGCAATGTGGCAACTATTACTACGCCGAGGCATCCAACCTGAACGACGTCTTTGCGTCCATTGCCTCGCGTCTCTTCTCGCGCATTAGCAAGTAGGGGGAATTGGAGATTTACGATTTAGAGAGAGGTGTAGCGATGAAAAAAATAAAAGTACACCAGGAAAGGAACAGTCATGGACAGGGGCTTGTCGAGTTCGCGCTGATCCTGCCGCTCTTGCTCCTGCTCTTGTTCGGTTTGATCGAGTTCGGGCGCATCTTTCAGGCCTGGCTGACAGTGGAGCACGTCGCCCGCCAGGCCGCCCGCTACGTCGTCAGTGGACAGTATAACGAGGACTACTGCGACGACGTTGCGGTGCTGCTGAAGCAGGCTGATAATAACCATCCCGACTACGCGGCTATGGACCTGGCCGATGGTGTATCCGACTGCAGGGTGCCGCCCGGTGTTACCGGCGTGAGCGACGACGACCCGCGAGAATGGATGCACTACAACAACGTCACCGGGCGGCTGCAGGACGCCGCGCGGCTGTGGTCCATCCGTGACGAGGCCCGGGGTGCGGCAGCCGGCATCGCGATTGATGATGTCGTCTCGGGCGACATCACGAGAAGCAACGATTTTCACTGGTATCAGGACCTTCCAGACGAGGTTGGGGACCGCACCAAACGCGGTTGGTTTCACGTCACAGTCTGTAGCACTCGCCGCTCTTTCCAAAAGCCCATACCAGAAGGTCAAGGCATGGCAAACGTCCCTGACAACTTTAAGCGTCCTGGACCGTTCAAGTACGACCGTGACAATCCTCAATATGGGTACGGGCAATATATCTGTATCAATCCCAATGGCGCTTTTGATTTGAGCCCTGGTGATCCCCTTGGCTTCGACGGCCGGCCCCAGGACGATGCCGGTGGCCCAGCCGACCGGGTACTGGTCTCTGTCACTTTTAACCACCCACTCATCACACCCATCCGTGGCGTGGCGGACAATGATGAGAACTATATCACGCTCCACTCGGAGCGCCAGATGATCGTCGAACGCTTCCGTCTCGCCCGCGTGATTGGCCTGCCACCTGCTTTCGACATCCCCAAGCCACCCACCCCTACACCAAGCCCGACACCCACGCTCACGCCCACGCCAACCCCGACACCCACGCCCAGCCAGACGCCCACGGTGACTCGAACACCCACGCCGAGCAATACACCTGGGCCGAGCCCGACACGCAGGCCGACCCGGACACGCAGACCCAGCCGGACACCCACAATCACGCTCACGCCCAGCATCACGCCCACGCCCAGCCAGACGCCCACGCCCAGTCTGACACCTACGCCCAGCCTGACACCCACGCCCAGCAATACGCCCACGCCCAGCCTGACGCCCTCGCCGGTGCCCACGGCGGTGCCGACTCCCACCAGGACGCCGAGACCCACCAGGAC
>CAYQTW010000309.1:0-4504 GCA_964420485.1 uncultured Anaerolineales bacterium | reverse complement strand
CAATGTCAACTATCCCTACCTCAGCGGCGCGGCGATCATGTTCGTCGGGTTTTTGGTCAGCCTGATCTGGGTTTCACAACCCAAGATTTCGACCTGTGCAATTAAAACTTGGCCTTACGAGTTGTGAGTCACTGTGGTATCATATCCGGCAAAACGCGCTGGAGGAAAGAGAATGGCTAACCACTACAAGGTCAAGGTTCAAGTTGAGATTGCGGCGTGCGGGGATGACGTGGATGACGCCCCCACTAAGTCAGGAGTTGGCGCATTTGAGTATGTCATCTCAGCGGAGCAAGCACATAGCATTGACACCTGTGAACAGAAGTTGCTCCAGACGAACTACGCTGCCTTGCGGGATGCTTTCGCACACCATCTCGAAGTCGTTTCCCGGCAATATGCGCTGGGAGCTGCAGGCTCCCTGGCCGAATGTGAAGTGAAACCGTATCGGGTTGACGGCGAGATCGGTCGGATCACATTCGACACCTATTGGGTTGAAGAAACAGAAGAAACGGCTGGCGACAAGGCCAAGTGCGCGTTTCCGACGCCGCACGCGCAGGAGTGGTATCGGACCACAGGGTACAAGGAACTTGCGCTGGTAGTAACTGTTCACCCCCCCCCGAAGGATGGAGTGGGCTCTCTCGCGGACACCGGATATCCACCGTGGGCACGATGAGGCCCCAAAACCATTCGAACCTGCGGGGGGGGTAACAGTTACTGCGGATGTCTTTAAGGCGTCGTCAGTTGGTAAAAGATGTTCAATGCTTCTTCGTGATATTGGGGATGGATGTAAAAGCCGTCGTGCCCCGCCCCTTCGTCCGCTACCAGGCGTTCCACCACGCCGCCGAAAGAAGTGAGCACCTGCGCCGTGTTACTCATATAGCCGATCTGCGGTTCTGCGCCGGCATAGAGATAAAAGTGCTTGCCTTCGAAGGCATCGTCACCGTACACGCCATCGTACAAATTTTGCGTGAACTCTTGGCCCACGGACATGTCGTCGGGGTCCGGCATCATCCCTCCATCGTGGCTGATGGTCAGGGCCAGCCGGTTGTTGCCGCTGATCCGGTCGAGATAGGTCACTTCGTAGCTGATCCCCGAGCCCATACTCCAGCCACGATAGGCGCACTTGTCCAACTGGGCGCCGTACTTGTAGGCCATATACCGCAGGGCCACGTCCATGAATTCGTAGAACTGTTGGCCAGAATACATCTCTTCGCCCTGGCCGCTCCACCATTGAATGGCGACGATGGCATAGCTAGGCTCGCCCGAAAAGCCCAGCTCAAGTCCTATCTCCCGGTAGGCGTTGCCGGTGTGGCCGTGGGCGATGACCATCACCCGCCGGGAGGCCATGTCCTCGTACCCCTCGGGCACCCAGAGGACGAAAAAGGTGTTCATCGGCTCCAGGTTGACGACCCGTGCGCCGGCGGCTATGGCGTCGGCATAGGGGTCGGGGACCAGGTCGCTGATGCCCAGGATGTCGTCGTCTGTCTCAACCAGTTGGGTGATGTCAATGCTCTCGGCTTGAGCTCCCCGGGCCACCAGGGGCACATAGACGCGGTATTGTTCATACGAGATGTGGACGTTGTCCAGCGCCGGGGTGCTGTTGCCGTTGGAGGTAAAGGAGGTTCGGTACTGGAGGAACCGGGCGCTGGGGTGGGGGATCTCTGCGCCGGAGGTGGTGTGGGTGACCCAGTCCGTCCAGGCCGCGCCGGTAGCGGTCATCACGCGGGTGGCGATCTGCAGGCCGCTGCCCGGCGAGATCGTGGCCGTCCAGGTGATAGCGCCCCAGTTCGCCGGTCCCTCGGCGTCGAGAGTGCGACTGTACGTGCCGACATCGAGATAATGGTCGGCAGGATAGCCGGCGGCGTAGACCTGGGTGCTGGCCCCGGCTCGAAAGTCCATCCAGGCGACGATGGCCTGGCCGTCGAAACCGAGGGCCAGGGCGGGCACGGTATCCACGCTCGCCTGGTTCGAGGGCTGGTTGAGGACACGGGGTTCGGTCCAGTGCAGGCCGCCGTCGGGGCTGAGCGCAAAGAGGACGTTGGACGTGGCGGCCTGAGAGTCGGGGCTGTAGAGCCAGGCCACATATACCCGTCCCAGGAGGTCCACGCCAACGGCGGGGTTGGCGTAAAAAGCGTTGGACGCAGAGGCCCCGGTGAGCCGATGCACGACCGCATGGTTCCAGACGGTTCCGCCGTCATCGCTGCGGGCCACCACGATCTGAAAGTCGTAGGTGGCGGGACCGGTGGGGACCCGCTCCGTCCAGGCAGCCAGCAGCATGCCACCCGCTCCGGTGGTGATGTCCGGGTCTTTTGCCCAATCCATCGAGGGGTTGCTTAGGCAGACGTTGGCGCTCCAGTTGCCCGCATCCCAGGTCGTGCCGCTGATCCAGCGAGAGAAATAGACTTGGCTATCGTACCCGTCCGGGTCGGCGCGGCGGTCCTCCCAGATGGCATAGACGTTGCCCACACTGTCCACAGCCAGAGCGGGCTTGCTCTGCTCGTTGGTGGTGCTGTCGTTGTTGAGTTTGAAAGGGGTTTCCCAGACCGTGCCGGTGTAGCGGCTGATATAGATGTCGCCGCCGTCGTCCCTCTCGTCCTCCCAGATGGTGTAGAGATAGCCTGACTGGGCGTGGGGTGCGATGCGGGGGAGGAGTTGTTTCCCCGTGCCGGTGTAAACCGGGGTGGCCGAGGTCCATGAGGTTCCCCTGTCGTTGCTGGTGGCGTAATAAATATCCCCTGGGTCGGGGCCGGTGTTTTCTTGGTCCTGATGCCAGACCACCCAGAGGCTCTCGTCAGCCTTGCGCACGGCGATGTCGGGGGTGTGCAGGCTGGGGCAGTCTGGGTATGGAGGAGTGGAGGGGTAGCAATCATCAGATATTTGGACATCGGACGACCAACTCTGGCCCCCGTCGGTGCTGCGGGCGAAAAAGATATCGGGGTACTGGTCGGAGTGACGTTCATCCGCCCAGACGGCTAAAAAGATGGTTCCTGTGGTGCTGCCAGTATCGGTGAGGACGAAAGAGAGACGGGGGTCGAGTTTGCTCTGCGCCGAAATGTCGTTCACCTGCGCGTTGGGCCACCAACGGTGGTCCAGCCGCGCCGTCCCTGGCTCGCTCCACACGTCCACCCCGTCCATCGCGCCCTGGACGAAATCGTCCTGGGTGTCGGTACTCCACTCCATACGCCCTCCCCCGGCTGCATAGGCTATCAGCAAGGCCAGGCTCGCCACTGCCAGCAAGGCTAGGGAAATCAAAACCCTTTGTATGCTTTTCATAGTAGACTCCTTCTGCATTCTCGATGCTATTTACCAACGACACACCTTTATCGCTTCAGCCGGACCATGGTCCAGCTGTTTCCAGGCCAAAAGACAACCTGCTAAAGCATGCACTATGCACCAGATCCCGAGGGGATGGACCGTGGTCTGCCCAGAGCCAAGTCCGGACATCACCGAGAGCGAGACCATAACCCACCAATACCTCATCCAGGTCGGTTTCCCAATGGCCCTCGTGGGTGCGGTCGACCATCTCGGCCACGGCGGCCAGCGGGACGAGAATGGACGCCCCGGCGTGCGTCCGACATGTCCAGATGTACCAACATGCCGCGACCAATACCCCGATCAGTAACCAAGCGGAGGGCTTTCTCATCACACGCCTCACTGTGACGCCCTGAGGCCATCTATAAACTCGTACATGGCGGTGATCGCCTCGCTGGGCGGGCTGCCCGGCTTGACGGTGGCAAAGATGCCGTGGCCGCCCGGCTCATAACGGTAGGTATCCACGGTTGCCCCGTGCTCCTCCAGCAGCGGTCCTATGCGCTTCATGTCCTCGCAGGTCTGTCCGTCGTGGTCTGCGCCGCCGCAGTAAAGCCAGAAACGGGCACCACTGTAGGCGTCCGGCGCGGCCTCTTGCAGGTAGGCGGGGATCTCGCCACCAGTATCGGCAAGTGTGGTCCCCGAGTCGGCGATGAAGGCGGTAAAGAGCTTCATCCCCGCCTCGGCCCGGTCCAACAGGGCGATTTTGAACGCGCGGGCCGAGCCTCGTGAAAAGCCGTGATAGACCACGACGGTATCGTCGAGGGGGCAGTGAGTCTGCAACTCGTCAAAAACGGTGCGCAGACTGGCATAGATCTGCTCCGCATCATCAAAGGCGTATCCCTCCTCGGAGGAGGCATCGGCGCGGGCGTATTGCAGGGCGACCAGGGCATAGTTGTGCTGGACGGCGGGCTGGCTCCACCACTGGTAGAGCCGTTCGGCGCACCCGCCGCTGCCGTGGAGCGTGACTATCAAGGTGCGGTCGGTCGAGCTGTCCCAGTTGTCGGGGAACCAGGCGATGAAGAATTTGCTATCCTGGAGGGGAACGATGCCCCCGTCGCCATCCGCCACAGAGTTCAGTATGTCGCTGTGTTCCTCACAGCCGTGGTCGGGGTAGTCCGGGCTGTGGGCTTTCTGAATCCAGGCCCGGCAAGTGGCCAGCGTGGGGGCTGCGCTGCCCTCAGGGGGGGGCGTGGGA
>CAYQTW010000308.1:0-4528 GCA_964420485.1 uncultured Anaerolineales bacterium | reverse complement strand
CGGATCCGGAACTATGTCTTTGAGACGTTATGTCAAGTTACAGGAAGCAGGTGACATAAGATACATAGTCGGAAGTTGGCACGGGAAAAGGAGAAGGGCGGTTTATAGCCCGTCATTCTGAGCCGGAGCGCAGCGGAGGCGAAGAATCTCGACTTGACAGGTGTTTGGGCATTGTAACGTGAGATTCTTCGCTTCACTGCGTTTCGCTCAGAATGACACTTTTTCCCTGCGCTCTCGTTTTTGTTTCAGTAATTGGCTGGCCAAAGTCTCTTTTTTAGCAGTGTCTTTGAGTTTCTCCTGAGATGGTGTTGGAGCCGGCGTCCGCTCGGCCGGCAGATGCGCTGCTGTTTCTGGAGCGACTGTATCCACCACCGCTCTGCGCTCCTCGACCCGAGACTTGGCTTGGAAAAGGCGACTGACTGGCGAAGGAGCCTCGACGGCAGAGCGGGGCCGGCGGCACGGCAACCGCTCCATCACCCAGGACTGCGCTCGTTCCAGGTCACGCCGGCCCAACGCCAGCCGCCGCACGCCTACGTCAAAGGGAAGCAAAAGCGCCGCCAGCCCCAGCAGATAGGGCCATAGGTCACGAGTGCTCCCTTCTCCCCGCAGAGTGTGAGCGAAAGCCTCGGACGGTTTCTCCAGCACTTCTCCACCTCCTAGTTTGGCAAGATACGTCAGATACGTTGGATCTCCCTCTAGCGCGGCGTACTCAGGCGAGTAACCCATTACCCATCCGCTGGTGAGCGCCAGTGCCTCCTCGTCCGCCAGTGAGCCGGTCAGCCGCACCAAGTAGGCCCCCTCCGCCTGGGGCGTGAACCTTCCCTCGTAGCGGCCCGGCGCAGTCTGTGATAATTTCACTTGTATCGGTGCGCCTTCTGGGCCGACCACGCTCACGCTTGCGTCCAGTCCGTTGACGAAAGCCCCACTCTCATCCACTACATCCATTGTGACGTAGGCTTCATTCCCTTCCAGCGTAACCGTGACCTCCACTGGCACGTCAACCCGCTCCACAATCGTCCAGCGCACCGCCTGGGTCCAGAAGCGGGAGAAATCATTCCACTCTACCCACGCTCGTGCCCAGCGGCCGGTCGCGTCAGATGTCCAGGCCACGGCCCTGCCCAGCCCGTATTGCCAGGCTGCCAGCAATGGGTCGTCCTGGTGGGTAGAGAGGATCACCTGCGCGGCCGGTTTGGGTGTGGTGGCAACATAGCCTACCAGTTGCGGCACTGTCTCAATACCGGTGAGAATCGGGCTGGGAGAAGTCTGCCAGGGATAGAACGGTTCCTCAATAACATTGTGATGTAGGCTTCATTCCCTTCCAGCGTAACCGTGACCTCCACTGGCACGTCAACCCGCTCCACAATCGTCCAGCGCACCGCCTGGGTCCAGAAGCGGGAGAAATCATTCCACTCTACCCACGCTCGTGCCCAGCGGCCGGTCGCGTCAGATGTCCAGGCCACGGCCCTGCCCAGCCCGTATTGCCAGGCTGCCAGCAATGGGTCGTCCTGGTGGGTAGAGAGGATCACCTGCGCGGCCGGTTTGGGTGTGGTGGCAACATAGCCTACCAGTTGCGGCACTGTCTCAATACCGGTGAGAATCGGGCTGGGAGAAGTCTGCCAGGGATAGAACGGTTCCTCAATAACATAGGAACGTTTCGCCAGTTGCGTTTCCTCGGCAAAGATGACCGGCAGGTTGGCAGCCCGGTCGGTAAAGTGGTAGCGCCCGTTGCCCAGTGCGGCGATTTCCTCCAGGAAACGCAGGTCTGGCCCGGCGCCGATGGCAATGGTGCTGAGTGTAATGTTCTGGGCCACAATCTCTTCCTCGACCAATTCCCGCACTCCCTGCTGGTGCTCGGAGTCGGAGCCGTCGGCCAGGAGAATGATGTGACGGACGTGCTTGTCGGAGTCGGCCAGATAGATTAGCGCCTCCTGGAGACTCTCGCGCACATAGATGCCGCCGCCGCCAGCCTGGAGGCAAGTCACCTGGCCTATCACCTCCTCACGCTGGCTGCCGGGCAAGGGACCAATCACATCAACCGGGCGGTCGTCGAAGGCGATGACAGTGATTTCGTCCATGTCGGTGATCAGTTCAGCGACGCGGGCGGCCGCTTCCCCAGCCAGTCGTATTTTCTGCACCCCACCCTCCCGCGCCGTCATACTGCCCGATTTGTCAATCACGATGACGATGGACATTGACGGGAAACGTTCCGGGTCGTGGAGCGTCATCTCGACCGGGAGGATTTCCTCCAAGGACGTGTCGTACCAGCCCCCCACCCCGTAGGCATGCGGCCCGCCGATAGCCACCAGTCCACCGCCCAGGTCACGCACGTATGACTGGAGCGCGGCCAGTGCCCGTGGAGAGAGCGATTTGGCCGGCGTATCCACTAGCACGATAGCGGCGTATTCGGCCAGGCTCGCCGGATCGGAGGCTAGTGCACCGGGAGTACTCTCACGCACATCCAGCCCGGCAGATTGCAGTGCTGAGCGTAGATGGTCGCTTTCGGCGAGGTCGGCGGCAACGATGAGGACACGAGGCAACCCCTCAACCATCGTAAAGGCGGAAAGCGTATTGTTCTGCGGATAGGTGTCGGTGGCAGGCGTCAGGTAGGCGCGGAAGGAGGTAAACCCGGACTCGCCGGCTGTGAGAGGGATGGCAAAGGTATTGGAACCGGGGTTAAGATGTACGCGCTCCTGCGCCACGATGTTCTCCCCGGCCAGGACAGTTAGCATGGCCTCCATATCATCTGTGGTGTGGGCAGTGACAGAAAGGGTGAACTCTTCGCCCTGGTGCAACCGGTCAGGGGCAGCTAGTCTGGACAGCCAGGCTTCGTTTTGCAACGTGGCGTTGAGCGGCATTATGTCTACTTGCGCACCCTGGGCATGGGCCAGTTGCACTGCCCGTCCGGCCTCGCCCAACGTAGGACGACCATCGGATAGAATAATCATGCGACGGGCGGAGCCGGCGGGAAACAGCGCTACTCCCAGCCGGAGCGCCCCCTCTAGGTCAGTCTGGTAAGTGCGGGGGATAGAGGTGATCTCGCCCAGTTCACCGCCAGCCATCATTGGGCGCTCTACCAGCGCGTCGGCCCCAAAGAGCACGAGGGCCGCATGGTCGTCAGGCCCCATCGTCGCCAATGCCTCTTTGACGAAAACCAGCGCCCGCTCGCGCTCCGGCTCTGGGACGCTGTCGGAAACATCTACTAGGAAGACGACTGCCAGTTCGTCACCGCCGTGGACGGACTGGGCTCCAGCCAGGCTGCAGATGACCAAGAGTGTCATCAGGCAGCGCAGGATGAGCGTAGCCCAAGCTCGCCCGCGCCCGTAGCGCCCCACTGGCCAACCCAGGTAGGCAAAATAAGGCAGGGCTATGAGGAGAAGTAGAAAGAATGGTTGGGTGAAGGTCATTTACACACGAAATTGCTGATTATGTTTTCGCGTAGCCTGATAAGCACATTTCTAGCCACCGCCTGGGTTGAAAAATCCTAATGACTACACGAACAACACCAGTCCAACACTATCTACCCCCGCTGATACACCCACCACTCGACGAGAAGCACTCCCCACACCGCCCCCGCCAGCCACGGCCAAAACTCGCGCCGACCTTGCTCTTCCCGCGTTGCAGCTGTCACCTCCGCTTGCCCGACTCGCACCACCTCTCGTGGCACAATGTTCGATTCGGCCTCGTCGAACAGGTTGACGGCAAAAACAGCGGATTGCAGGGCACTATCGGATTGGCTGAATTGCTCAACCAGATAGACTCCCAGTTGGTCGGTGGCGGCAAAGACGGGCGACTGCTCGCCAGCCGGAAATGTATGGCGGCTACCGTCTGGCACAGTGACAATGACCTCCGTGGCCTCGGGATGAGGCTGGATAGGGACAGGATCGCCAGGGCAAATGAGGCCTGTGATCGCCGACCCTCGCGGGAGAAGCCAATCAGTCAGGTTAGCGGTGAGAACAGGAAAAGCAATTTGCAGTGGTAGGTCGGAATCGTGCAGGTCAAAGGTCAGCACCGCCAGCCGTCCTTCCGGTCGTTCAGCCACAAAGAGCAACAAGCCACCCGCGGCCCCGACGAGTGTCCGCGCCCCAGGCGGCGGCGTGACCGTGCGCGCCTGCAGGATGTGAACGTTGCTCAAGTCCACGTAGCGCAGCAGTGGATCATCGGCGGCGATGTAGGTGATCGCCGTATTGGTAAAAAAGCCCCCCACCCCAACCTCGAAGCCGTCTCCATCTACCAGGAAAGGAGATGACGGCCCGATGAGCCACAGGTTGCCGACCGGGAGCGTGCCAGTGATCGCGCCGTCATAGACGTACAGATCGTACCCCCCCTCTGTCCCCCCCTGTGAGGAGGGGATGGGAGAGTCGGGGGACAGTCGCACTAACTCAACGCCCGACAACGTGCCTAGAGCCCGCTCCAAGAAAAGGTTACCGCCAGAGACAAGCAGCACCCGCCCGGAGACGGGGGGCGTGTGCACTGTCCAGGCAGTGTCGTCGAGCGGCAGTGTGTCCCTGCCCCTCTCAAGTGTCAGATG
>CAYQTW010000307.1:0-4531 GCA_964420485.1 uncultured Anaerolineales bacterium | reverse complement strand
TCGCTTCACTGCGTTTCGCTCAGAATGACACCCCCAAATATTGAAAAGATACCCCACCACGCTCGTGTCGTGGTGGGGCTTTTCATAAGGGCAGTTGCCCAATTGGCAGGGGGAGGGGTGATTTGGTAGGGGCAACCCCTTGCGGTTGCCCAACCTACCGCACCAGCAGCACCGGGCAGTCTACCTCATCCAGCAGCGTCTGGAGCGCCTCCGGGGGCAGGATGGCGGCGCTCAATACCAGCACGCCGCTTCCCTCGGCCCGTACCTCGTGGGTCAGTGTTGCCACTCCCGCGTTTATCAACCACCGGTGACGTACCACAAGTTCACGCCCGTGTAGCCAGTCAGTGGTCTGGGTCTGCAACCGCTGCGCCGCTTCCGGCGTATGGGCCAGGATCAACACTGTCAGATAGCCGCCGCTCTCTTGCGCCAGGCGCTCCGCCATCGCCATCGCTCGCCGGGCGGTGGACGAGCCGTCATAAGTCATCACCACCGGCGGGCCGATGTCCGCGTCGCGCTGAAGCAGGAGCACGGAGTGTGGGGCCTGCGCTGCTGCCGCCCGGGCCGTCGAACCCATTCGCACCCGCTGGGTAAGCGGGCGGCTCGCTTTCCCCAGGCTGAGCAGGTCCGCCCCCAGCGCCGCTGCCAACACCTCCGGCGCGACCTCTCCGCGCACGACGCGGAAGGACCATTTGATCTGTTGCCGCTCACAGGCTGTCGCGAGAGCCTGGCGTGCCTGTGCCGCCTGTGCCCGCAGTTGCCGCTCCATCCGCGCCCGCTCTATCCGCGCGGCGGCGGCATACGGATACGGATACGACACCTCCCGCGCCACGGGCAGCCTAGCCAGTCGCAGCAAATTGACGTCCTCGACAAAGAGACCCTGCAATTCTGCATCCAGGTCGGTGGCCAATTCGACTGCGGCCTCCAGCGCCGCCAGACTATGCCGTGAAGCGTCCATCGCCACCAGGATGCGTTGAATTGTCAACTCGTCGTTTTGCTCGCTCATGCCTTGCCTTCTTCTTTCTCGACTATCTCTTCTTCTTTCCTGTCTTTCTCGGGAGGTGCAGCGAAGGCACGTTGCTTTTCGGCCAACTCGATCAGCCGGGCTTGGACCAGTTGGTTGATACTCCCCTCAGGGAAATTTCCTTCCTCGTCCCGCTCTCCGGCCGGGATACCGGTCACGATTTCGGCGGCCTGGTCCACCGTCTGCACAGGGTAGACGTGGAATTGACCGGCCGCCACCGCTGCGACGATGTCCTGCCGCAGCATGAGATGCTGCACGTTGGCGACCGGGATGATCACCCCCTGCTCGCTCGTCAGTCCCCGCGCCTGGCAGACGTCGAAGAAACCCTCAATTTTTTCGTTGACGCCGCCAATTGGCTGCACCTGACCGTGCTGGTTGACAGAGCCGGTCACGGCCAGCGATTGTTTGACGGGTGCCTCTGCCAGCGCCGAGAGCAGTGCGCACAGTTCCGCCAGCGAGGCGCTATCTCCCTCTATCCCGCCGTAGGATTGCTCGAACACGAGGCTCGCTGAGAGGGAGAGAGGATACTCGGCGGCGTAGCGGGCGCCGAGAAAGCCCGCCAGGATGAGCACTCCCTTGGAGTGGATGGGGCCACCCAGTTCGACCTCGCGCTCAATGTCCATCACCTTGCCCCCGCCCAAGCGGACGCGGGCGGTGATGCGGTTGGGTTGCCCAAAGGCAAAGTTGCCCAACGCGATCACCGAGAGGCCGTTGACCTGTCCCACCTGCTCTCCTGTCGTGTCAATCATGATTGTCCCGCGTCTGATTCCCTCCTGCACTCGCTCCCGCAGCCGGTCGGCGCGATGGATCTGGGCGTCAATTGCTCGCTGCACGTCGCTCGCGGTCGTGACGCCGTTGCCGGTCACGCTGGCCCAATAGTCCGCCTCGTGCAGCAGGTCGGCGATGCTCAACAGATGGGCGGAGAGTTTTTTGGCGTCTCCCGTTATACGGGCACTGTGTTCGATGACTCGCGCTACTGCTCCCCGGTCAAAGGGACGCAATCCCTGCCGGCTGGCCATCGTGGCGACCAAGCGGGCGTACAGCAGATTGTTCTCCGGGCTGCGCGTCATCTCCCCGTCAAAGTCGGCCTCGACTTTGAACAACTCGCCAAAGTCAGGATCGAACTGGTGGAGCAAATAGTACAGTAGCCGCTCGCCGATCAGGACGACCTTTATGTCCAGCGGAATAGGCTCCGGCTCCAGTGAGACTGTGCTGACCAGACTCAGCACCTGGCCCAGCGACTCGATACGTATCTCCCGCGAGCGCAAGGCCCGCTTGAGCCCGTCCCAGGCATAAGGTTGCAGCAATATCTGGCGGGCGTCCAGGATGAGGTAGCCGCCGTTGGCGCGGTGCAGGGCGCCGGGCTTGATCAAACTAAAGTCGGTCAGTAGTGCCCCCATTTGCGCGATGTGTTCGATGCGCCCGATGAGGTTGTTGTAGGTCGGGTGATCCTCGTAGACCACCGGTGCGCCTTTAGACTCGCTGTGGTCTACGAGCACGTTTACTTGATAGCGGCGCAGGGCCGGCGGGCCCATCAGCGAGGGCGGCAGCGGGATGCCCATAACCTGTGGGGCTTCCTCAGTCTTGCGAAACTCGTCCACGTTCTCGATCACGTCCTGCTGCACCTCATTCAGGTAGTTCACTACGTTCGCCAGTTCAGCGTACTTTTTCCGCAGTTCGTCAACCGGATGGCTGACGATGGACATTGCTATCTGGCGATCCAGTTCCTTCACCTTCTTCCGCGCCTCGCGTTCCCACTGTCGCACCTGGTATATGACCGCCTGGAGTTGTTCTTGGAGCTCAGAGATGTCGGTTTCGACTTGCTTACGTTTCTCTTCTGGCAGTTCTTGAAATTCGTCTGGGCTGATGACCTCGCCCTCTCGCAGAGGCGCAAAGGCCAGCCCGACCGGTGTGCGGATCAGCGCGATGTCGCGCCCCTTGGCCTCCTCCTGAATCTCGCCAAAGGCTTTTTCCTGCCGTTCCTTGAATTCCTCCTCGGCCTCTTGCCTGCGCGTGCGATAGTCCTCGCTCTCGAAGGTGACCGGGATCGCGGTGCGCAGTTCCTCGATCAATTGCTCCATATCCTTGCGCAATACGATGCCTTGCCCTGGCGGGAGTCGCAGGGCACGCGGTTTGTGGGGCTGCTCAAAGTTGTTGACGTAGCACCAGTCGAAGGGAATCGGCTCGGCGGCGGCCTTCTGGTCGAGGAACTGGCGGATGGTAGTACGCTTTCCGGTGCCGCTGGGCCCCAGGGCGAACAAGTTATAGCCCTTGCGCTGGATGCCGATGCCGAACTTTATCGCGTCTATTGCCCGCTCCTGGCCCACGATCTCGCCCAGGTCTTTTAATTCGGCAGTTGTCTCAAAGTCGAATTGCGCCGGATCACATATCTGGCGCAGTTGTTGTGCACTCAGGGGTTGCACAGTGGTCATTGATGAACCTCCTGTTCGTAGGTGACGATGGCCTCGCGCCACTCGTCGGGTATGGGGATGGGCCGCCGGGTCTGGTAATCGTAGCACACCTGCGCGGAGCGGGCCGTCGCGGCCAATCGCCCGTCTGTGCCTTTCATCCGATATTCGAAGAAAAAACTAGAGTTGCGCAACTCGCTCACCCGCGCCCAGACCGTCACGCGCTCGCCCAACTCTAGCGGCGACTTGAACTGGCAACTGATCTCGGCCAGGATCATGCCGATGCCGGCCGGGTTGCTGGGGACGACGCCCAACTGGCGCAGGTAATGGCAGCGGGCCTGCTCCAGGTAGGTAAAGTAGACGGCGTTGTTGACGTGGCCCAGCGCGTCCACGTCGCGCCAGCGCACCTCCAGCGTAGTCGAGAAGCGGAATAGGTCGTCAGTCATTGGTCACCTCAAAATATAATGTCACGTTTCGCGTTCTAGAGTTTCACAAAGCGTGTTTTTCCTGTCGCCAGGTCGAGGATGCAGAAGGAGCGCCGCTGCCAGCGCACACCTCCCAGCGCGCCTGGGTTGATGACACGGGTGCGGCCTATCGTCTGGTCGCGCCGTCGGTGGGTGTGACCACACAAAACGTAGGCGTACTGGCCGGAAGTGATCATGTTCCCCATCATTTCCTCGTTGTCTCCGTGGATCATTGCCACCGCGTATCCATCTAGCGTGAGTTTGTGAAGCCAGGCCAGCCGCCCGCGCCCAAGCGTCTCCTCGGTCACCTGTGCCAGCCCAGGGTGACGGTCCATATTGCCCTGCGCGATCCACACGTCAAAGCCCGCCAGTGCCTGGATGAGGCCAGGCCCGCAGACGTCACCGCAGTGGAGTATCTTTGTCACGCCCTCGGCTCGCAGTGCCTCGAGCGCCGCTTCCAGATTGAGCGCATCGTCGTGAGTGTCTGATACGATGCCAATTTTCATTCCCGCCCTCCACCTGTAGATGATAACAGAAAGTGGCGCATTACGCAAGCCCGCTTTTGACCTGGCTCGAGGCGTTGTCAATGTCATCAAGTTAAGGATTGTAAAGACCTGCCAGGTTTCCGCCAGAGCTTT
>CAYQTW010000306.1:0-4532 GCA_964420485.1 uncultured Anaerolineales bacterium | reverse complement strand
TTGGTCATTCATCATTCTCGTCGCCATTCTGCTCATAGGGAGTTACCTGCGCTTCACGGGCTTGAACTGGGACGAGGGACAGTGGATTCACCCCGACGAAGGGCACATGCGGATGACCGTCTCGGCCATCAGTATGCCGGACAGCCTCTCGCTCTACTTTGACACGCACAACTCGCCGCTCAACGTCCGCAACAATGGCAGTCAGTACAGTTACGGCACCTTGCCGCTGTTCTTGACCCGCCTGACGGGCGAGTGGCTTGACCGAGCGTGCGGCGAATCCCCCGGCCGGCTGAACGCGGCCGTGGTCTCACTGCTGATGGGGCCGGCGGCCGCTGAATGTACCCCGGGCACCTTCACCGGCTTCCGCAGCGCGCAGGTTGGCCGGGCGCTCTCGGCGCTGGCCGATCTGGGGACTGTGTTCCTCATCTACTTGATTGGACGGCGTCTGTACGGCAAAGCCGTAGGGTTGCTGGCCGCCGGGTTAGCGGCACTGACCGTGTTCTCCATCCAGCAGGCTCACTTTTTCACCGTGGACAGTACGGCTTGCTTTTTCGTCACTCTGACCGTGTACTTTGCGGTGCGTGCGGGCCAGACTTCGGCGAGCTCAGTCGAACCGTCGGGGGGCTGGATTGATTTTGGATTGGCGGGGCTGGCGACCGGCCTGGCCACGGCCTGCAAGATTGACGCGGCCCTGGCCTCTTTCCTCGTCGCCCTGGCCGCTGTGTGGCGGTGGACGCAATCCAGCCGTCGCTCCTCTGCTCCTCTGCTCCCCCGCTCCCCTGCTCCCCTGCTCCTTCGGCTCGTCCTCGCCGGCCTCCTAGCCCTGGTCGCCTTCCGTATCGCCCAGCCCTACGCTTTCGAAGGCCCTGGCTTTTTCGGCGTGCGGCCCAGCCCGGAGTGGTTTGGCCGCTTGAGCCAGATTCGCGTCGAGCAGAGCGGCGAGGCGGATCTGCCGTGGGGCCAGCAGTGGACCAATCGCGCCCCTATCATCTTTCCCTGGATCAACATGGTCGTCTGGGGCATGGGACTGCCATTGGGCCTGGCCGCCTGGGCCGGTTGGGCGCTGGCGGGTTTCGAATTGTGGCGTGGCAAGCGCGTCCACCTGATCTTGTGGGTCTGGGTCAGCCTCGTGTTTCTTTACCAGGCCACCCGCTGGGTCAAGGCCATGCGCTATTCTCTGACCCTGTACCCCATTTTCATCATCCTGGCCGCCTACCTGCTGGTGCGATTGTGCTGCTCACCTTCTCGTTGTAGTGATGACTTTGGTCGTTCCAAGCGACCAAAGTCGCTACTACCTTCCACAGGTTTTAGCCAGGCTTCTCGTTGGGGGCGGCGGGTAGGGTTCGGTGTCACAGCCGTCGTCGTCGTGGGCACGGCCTTGTGGGCCAGCGCGTTTTTCTCCATCTACCTGCGCCCCCACACGCGCCTGGCCGCTTCGCGCTGGATCTATGAAAACATCCCGCCAGGCTCCACGATTGCCAACGAGCATTGTGACTGGGGAGTGCCGTTGCGCATAGACGGGCACGATCCCTTTGGTGGGATGTACACCGGATTTGAGATGCAGCACTATCACGAAGATACGCCGGACAAGCGATTGCAACTGTTTGACTGGCTCGACCAGGCGGACTATATTGCACTGGCCAGTAACCGGCTCTACAGTTCCATCCCCCGCCTGCGCGCCCGCTACCCGCTGACGACCGAGTACTACCGGGCGCTGTTCGCCGGTGAATTGGGATTCGAGTTGGTGGCCGACTTTACCTCTTGCCCGGCCATTGGCCCCTTCCAGTTCCCCGACCAGGAGAACCCTTTCCCGTTGATGGAGGCGCAGGAGTACGTATACCAGACTGAGCCTATCGTCGTGCCCCTGCCGCCGGCCGAGGAGGCGTTCAGCGTCTACGACCATCCCCGCGTGCTCATTTTTCGCAAGACGGAGGCCTACTCCCGCGCGCTCGTGGAGGAGGTGCTGGGCGGGATAAACGTAGAGCGGGCACTGCACGGCCTCAAGCCGGTGCAGGCCACCGCTGCCCCCAACACTTTGGAATTCGACCCCCAGACCTGGGCCGATCAGCAGGCCGGCGGCACCTGGTCCGAGATGTTTGACCGCGAGAGTCTGCTCAACCGCTACCCGGGACTGGCGGCGGTCGCCTGGTGGGTCGTCGTGACCGCGCTGGGCTGGCTGGCCTTTCCGCTGCTGTTCGTCGCCCTGCCCCGCCTGCGCGACCGGGGCTACGGACTGGCGCGAGTGCTGGCGCTGCTGCTCATCGCCTACCTCACCTGGCTGGCGGCCAGCCTGCGAGTTTTTCCGAATACGCGCGGGACGATCCTGGGGATGGTGTTTTTGCTGGCGCTGACCGGCGGCGGGGTGGGGTGGTTCAAACGGCGGGAACTGCGCCATTTCCTGCGCGGCCAATGGCGGCTGCTCCTGTTGACCGAGGGATTGTTCGCGCTACTCTACGTCGTCTGGATCGGCGCGCGTCTCTTGCACCCCGACCTGTGGCACCCGGTCGTCGGCGGCGAAAAGCCGATGGATTTTGCCTACCTCAACGCGGTGATGAAATCCACCTGGTTCCCGCCCTACAATCCCTGGTTCTCCGGTGGATACCTCAACTATTACTACTTTGGTTTTGTCATCGTCGGCACGCTGATTAAATTGATCGGCACGGTACCGGCGATTGCCTACAACCTGGCCGTGCCGCTCTTTTTTGCGCTGACCGGCGTGGGGGCTTTCTCCGTTGCCTACAACCTTTTTGGTGGGCGCCGGCGTGGCGCCTGGCTGGCGGGCGTGACATCTCTCGTCTTTACCATCCTCCTGGGCAACCTGGGCGTGGTGCGGCTGATCCGTGGGGCGCTTATCGCGCTGGGCGGCGAGCCGTTCCCCAGTACCATTCCCGGCTTTGCCGAGACGGTGACAATGTTCAAAGGGCTGTGGGAGGTGATCGCCCACGGCGCCATGCTCCCGTTGCGCACCGAGTCCTGGTACTGGAATCCGACCCGCATCATCCCTGCCGCGCCGGGAGAGGTGGGGCCCATCACCGAGTTCCCCGCTTTTACCTTTCTCTACGCCGACCCGCATGTCAACATGATCGCCCTGCCGCTGACGCTCCTGGCGCTGGCTGTGATCGTCTACTGGGCGAGCACGCCGCGCCCCCACTGGGCCAGTTTGCTCATCGGAGGGCTGGTCATCGGCGCGCTCTACCCAACCCACACCTGGGATTATCCCACCTACCTGGTACTGGGCCTGGCCGGTTTAGCATTAGGCGCGTTCGCCATTCACCATTCGCCATTCGCCATTCACCATTCGCCATTCGCCATTCGCTTGAAATCCTTTGCCTGGCGTGCTGTCTTGCTCATCGGGCTGTCGCTATTTCTTTACCTGCCGTACATTCAGAACTATGCGGCCGGCTACACCTCAATCAGCAAGTGGGAGGGTTCGCGCACCCCGGCTGTGATCTATCTCTGGATCCACGGCGTCATGCTCTTTCCCCTCCTGACCTACCTGCTCTCAAATCTCAAATCAGCAAATCTCAAATCGTGGTTCGCTCCAATGATAGGACTGGGCATCTTTACACTGGTATTGACTTTTCTGGGCTACCAGGTGGCGCTGGTGGTGGTGCCCATCGCGGCGTTGGCGGCGCTGCTGGTCCTGTCTCCGCACACGCCGTCGAAGCAGCGTCTCCTGTGGCTGATGGTGGGGTTGGCGATGGCACTCAGCCTGGTCGTCGAGGTGGTCGTGCTGGCGGGCGACATTGGGCGCATGAACACCGTCTTTAGATTCTACCAGCAAGTGTGGGTACTCTTGTGCATCGCGGCGGCGGTCAGCCTGGCCTGGGTGCGCGAGCGTGCCCGAGACTGGCGGCCGGAACGGCGGCAACTGTGGTGGGGCGGGATGGCGGCGCTCGTTCTCGGCGGCGCGCTGTTCCTTCCCTTTGGCCTCCGCGCCCGCGCCATTGACCGCATGACGCCGGACGTGGGCCTGACGTTGGACGGGATGGCTTTTATGGAGCACGGTACCGTGTTCGACGGCCCTCCCGAACAGGGCGGGCGGGAGATTTCGCTGGCCGGGGACTATGCCGCTATCCGCTGGATGCAGGACAACATCCAGGGTTCGCCGGTGATCCTGGAGGGGCTGGGTTATCGCGAGTATCTGTGGTGCAATCGCGTCTCCATCCACACCGGCTTGCCGGCAGTGATAGGCTGGCGCTGGCACCAGGTGCAGCAACGGGCCATGTTGCCGTCCTCGGTGGTGGACTGGCGGCGTGATGACGTGAATGAGTGTTACAACACCACCGACGTCGCCCGCGCGCAGGAGATTCTCTCGCTCTACGGCGTGCGCTATATCTACGTGGGCGACTATGAACGGGCCTACTACGACCTGGCGGGCCTGAACAAGTTCGACGATATGGCTGCCCAGGGGTTGCTATGGACGGTGTACGATGCGCAGGGGGTGAAAATCTATTTGGTGGATTGGTAGGTTGGGGCCTGATTGGCCGACAAATTTAACATTCGGACGCAGATTGACGCAGATTCACGCT
>CAYQTW010000305.1:0-4562 GCA_964420485.1 uncultured Anaerolineales bacterium | reverse complement strand
CTTGTGGTAGATTCGGTTCACCGCATAACTCCTTCGCACAATCCAGTCAGCACAAATTCCCGGTGCGTTGACGCGCATCGCATCGGTACAGTCCGCCACCTCAATTATAGCCCAACATCGGCCCCTGCACAAACGAACACCGCCCGCCGAACGTGAACCTTGCGCTCTCCGCTCACTGTGATAAACTATCACGTGATGAAGACCTTTTTGCGCTCACTGACTCGGCCCGCCGTCGCCTCCGCCCTCGTCGCGCTGGCGCTCACCGGTTTGCTGTACGGGGACGCGCTCACGCTTCCACTGTTCTCCGACGACCTGCTCCAAATACCCTGGCTGGAAACTGTCTCGTGGCGCGAGTTGTGGTCCAGCCCCAGTCCCTACGGCTACTACCGTCCTCTGTGGTACACCCTCTGGCGCTTGTGGGGCGGGCTATCCGGCGGCCTGCACCCGCCGGGCCTGCATTTCCTCAACCTGGTCGCCCACTTTGTCGCCGCTCACCTCGCCGGCCTGCTGGCCGCAGCCTGGATACAACCGGGCGAGGGCAAGCTGGGCGAGGGCAAGCTGGGCGAGGGCAAGCTGGGCGAGGGCAAGCCACGCCCCTACATCCCCGCCTGCCTGACTACTGCACTGTTCGCCGCCTTTCCGTTCTCTCGCCAGGCCGTCGCCTGGCCCGGCGCAGTATATAACCCACTGGTCAGCGCCATGGCGGCCGGCGCACTGCTGGCCTACGACCGTGGCCGCAAGGGTCACGAGACGCGCTGGATCGGGCTGGCGCTCCTGCTCGCCGCCCTGGCCCCGTTCACCTACGAAAGTGGTATGCTGGTCGGGCCGCTGGTGGGCCTGATCGAGGGAGTGAGCTGGATGCAGCAAAGATGGCAACGCCGCTCATGGTGGCCCCTGGCTTTCGCCGGCCTGTTCCTGGCGACCTTTGCAGTCTGGCGCACCATGCGCGGGACAGACATCGTTGGCTTTGGCCTCACCCTGTCCGACCTGCGGCGCAACGCGGGCTACCTGGTGCAGGGCTTGACCTACCCCGCGGCGCCGCTGGCGCAACGGCTGGTCGCCCGGTGGGGCCTCGATCCCGAGATGAGCCTGTGGCTCATCGCCCTGCCGACGCTGGCGCTGCTGGCGTGGAGCGGGCTGCGGTGGAACCGAGGCGCGTTTTGTGTGGGAGCGGTCTGGTTCGCGCTCTTTGCCCTGCCCCCGATGGTCTCGATGGAGGCCGACTGGTTCGCGCTGGCCCCGCGCTTTCTCTACATGACGGCAGCCGGCACCGCCCTGATGTGGACAGCAGCAGCGAGTGCCTGGTTAGCACGATTGCGCTCCTCCTGGCACGCAGTGGCAGCCGCGACGCTGCTGGTGGCGCTGATAACCCCGGCAGTCGTTTTCGTCCGCGACGGGGTGCGCCTCTACGCGATGACCGGGGAGAGTATCTGGGACGCGGCAGAGGCCGCTCTACGCGAGCGGCCCGTGCTGCTGGTCAACCTGCCGATGCGGATCACGCCCCGCAGCCGTACCTACCCGTTGGGCTTTGAAGGCGTCACCCCGCTCCCCGCGCGCGTCACCGCCGAGGGGCTGGTCTATGTGCATACTCGCCTCCACGACGCGGCCGAGGCGGTCGCTTTTGGCATCGTCGCGGTGGACGAGCCGCCAGGCTATATCTATCAACTCTTTGGCCGGTCAGTCAGCTGGGAGGAATTGGCGGATACTATTCGCCAGGCGCGCGCCGTCCATCTGACGTGCTACGAGCCGGACCACATCCACCTGGTCGAGGCCGGCGCGGTGGGTAGGGGCGCGGTAATCGCGCCCCTACGATTCGGGGAGCGCGTGACGTTGCTGGACGCGGCCTGCACCTGCGACGAGGCCGGGCAGGTACACCTCACCGCGTACTGGCGGGCCAAGGTGGACGTGGAGAGGGACGTGACCGTGTTCGCGCACCTGCTCGGCCCAGAGGGCGAACTGGTCGCGCAGGCCGATGGGTACCCGCTACTGGGAATGTTCCCCTTCTGGTTGTGGCAGCCCGGCGAGGTCGTGCGGGATGTGCGCCACTTTGACACCCAGCAGCCGGGGGAGTACAGCGTCGCCCTGGGCGTGTGGGATCCCACCAGCGGAGCGCGGCTGCCCGCCACCGCCCTCGACGGCTCCTCTTGGCCAGATCAAGCAGTTCGAGTCGGCCCGTGTGTCTGCGGGTCTGTGGAAAGCACACATTGACTCCCATGCCCATCTTAACCTTACTGTAACCTTTCTGGAATTCCCCTTCTGGCTCGTATGTGGTATCATTAGGAAACGTTGTGACTACTCAGCCACTCCGCCGAACTCGGAATCGGACGCAGATTCACGCAGATTTTCGCAGACAAGATCAAAAAATCAGCGTTTATCAGCGTTCATCTGCGTCCTAAAGAATATGTTTCAACGCTCTGCCTGGGGATGGCTGAGCAGTTACGAAACGTTTTGCTTTCCAGCAGGCGAGGAGAAAGAAATGCCAAAGATGAACCGCCGCGAGTTTCTACGATACACCGGCGCCGCCGTGGCCTGTCTGACTATGCCGCGTCTCACCATGCCCGATCTGCCTGATGAGCACCCGACACCCGAAGCGCCGCCGGCTTCGCTAGGGCGCATTGCTACCTGGTGGCGTCAGGCCGTGCGCAGTGAGCCCTCCCCGAAAGCCGAATGGGTGGTTTCAAAGGGGCGCGACGAAATCATCCCGCTCTATTCCGCTGTCGTCGGCGTCCCCCCCTGGCCCAACAATCCCGTATGGTACCAGACTGACGAGGGATTCATTCACAGTGGCTACGTGCAACTCGTGGAGAACACCCCTAGTGGAGAAATCGTCGCCGAGGTGACCGAGCCGGGTTTCTGGTCCCAGGTCTGTGTGCCCATCGCCGAGGCGCGCTGGCGGCCCGCCAGCCGTTACGTGGCGTACAAACTTTACTACGGCACCATCTACCGCGTCGTCGGCGCTGTGGCGGATGATGACGGCAACTGGTGGTATCAACTCAAGGAGGGCATCACCTACTCACCCGGGCCCTACGTGCCAGCCTGGGCCGTGCGCCGCATCCCGCCCGAGGAGATGGCCCCCATCTCACCCGGGCACCCCGACAAGTGGATGGAGATCAGCATTGACGCGCAGACGTTGACCTGTTTTAACGGGGAGACGGCCGTCTTCCACACAGGGATTGCGTCGGGTCTGTCTGGGACGGCAACGCCACGCGGAGAGCATCGCGTGCTTTACAAGCGCCACACCAGTCGTATGACCGGTGGGAGCGGAGATGGCTACTATGACCTACCGGGGGTGGCCTTCCCGGTCTATTTCACCTGGTCAACCGTCGCCATCCACGGCACCTACTGGCACAACGATTTCGTCCGGCGGCACAGCCACGGCTGCGTGAACGTGACCAACCAGGCAGCCCAGTGGATCTTCCGCTGGGCCGAGCCGGTAGCGCCTTATGGCGAATGCAAGGTGAGTGCCGCTCCTGGAGAGGGCACGCGCATCGTCGTCGTCTGATGAGCGCGGTTGTTGCAGGATTCATTATCCGACACCGCTCACCCTCCCGCAGGTTAGGCAATGATTTTGGGACGTTACGTGCCTCGGCAAGAAGGTTTGATCCCGCAATTGAAACGACTTGGGGTGGTTCCCTATTCTGTGATATAGTCCAGAGATATTTGTGGTTTCGGCAGACCTACCGGCTGAGAAGAAATCTGTGGTGCCAAAGTCTTCCAAGTTGATCTCGGCGCGCCGATACCGTTATACCATAGACGAACTTGACCAGAATCTGTATCCTGCGCACCGACAACCCCAACTCTTGGCATGGATCTGGCGATCCAGGCCGAGCAAAATTGGATCTACTGAATCTGAAACGTGATGAGACTACGGGTTACGTTCTCTAAAGGCGGGGTGTTGGCCTACACTTCGCACCTGGACCTGGTGCGGGTGTGGGAGCGCACCTTGCGCCGGGCCAGGTTGCCTCTGGCCTACTCTGGCGGCTTTAACCCCCGGCCCAAACTGCAACTGGCGGCCGCCTTGCCGCTAGGGCACACCGGCGGGGCCGAGTTGCTGGACATCTGGCTGGATGAGTCGCTGCCGGTGGAGAATTTCGCCAGAGCATTGGCGCCGGTGTTGCCCGACGGGCTGCTGGTCAGCCAGGTGCGCCAGGTGATATTGAAGGAGCCATCGCTGCCGGCACAGATCGTGGCGGCAGAATACCGCGTGACGGTCGAGTGGAGCGAACCGGCGGAAGTGGTCCAGGTGCGCATTGAGCAGGTGATGGCAGCGCCGGAACTGGCGCACGAACGGCGCGGACGGCAGTACGACCTGCGCCCACTGATTGAGCGGCTGTGGCTGGAACGGGCGGGGGAGGGCGAGGTGGTGCTGGGAATGCAACTGGCGGCCCGCGCGGGGGCCACCGCCCGCGCCGAGGCGGTGTTAGAGGTACTGGGGATGGGGGAAGCGTTCGCGCATTATCACCGCCAGCGGCTGTTGCTGAGAGCCGTTGCATTGGGTGATGGGTAGTTTGACAATGGCACATTAAAAGCCCGGCGAATAAATTCGCGGGCAACTACTGCCA
>CAYQTW010000304.1:0-4606 GCA_964420485.1 uncultured Anaerolineales bacterium | reverse complement strand
CAGCAAGGGAATCTCGGTGCAGCCCAGGATGACGCCCTCCGCGCCGCGTGCCGCCAGTTTCTCGATGATAGCCACGAACCCGGCCCGCGACGAGTCACAGATTTGACCAGCAACCAGTTCATCGTAGATGACGCCGTTCACGTACTCGCGGTCGCCGGCGTCGGGCGTCAGGACAGTGATGCCTTTCCGGGCCAGCGCGTCCTGGTAAAAGGTCTTTTCCATGGTGAACTTTGTGCCGAGCAACCCCACCGTGCTCATCCCTCGCGTCAGAATGGCCTCGCCAACGGCGTCGAGCAGGCTCAGCATAGGAACGTTGACGCTGGCCTCTACCTGGTCAAAGACAAGGTGCATGGTGTTGGTGGCGATGATGATGAAATCAGCGCCCGCTGCTTCGAGCCTGTGCGCCGCTTCGCTCAAGCCTTGCGCCACCAGGTCCCAGCGACCATCGTTGGGCCAATCCACATAGGGCTGGAAACTGACGCTGTAGATAATGATCTCGGGGTAGCCATAGTCGCCAAAGCGCTCGGTGTAGGTGCGCGTGATGTACTCATAGTACTCTGACGTTGACTCTGGGCTCATGCCACCCAGGATGCCGATTCTTTTTGACATTAGATTCTCCAAGTCGGGGACGCAGACTAACGCAGATGCACGCTGACTTTTTCATTTTACCAGAATCCGCCAATCCAGCGAATCCGTGTTCTGAAATCTCAAAGTCAAATCATCCCCAGCCCAAAAGCACCCCCACCCAGTAAATGAGGCCGGCAAAGCCGAATCCTGCGATGAGGGAGACGATCACATTCCACCAGGTCCACTTCCAACCGATCTCTTTGGCCATGGCCGCCACCGTCGCCAGGCAAGGAGCGTAAAGCGTCAGAAAGACCAGGTAGGAGATGGCCTGGAGCGGTGTCCATACGTCGCCCATAAATCCGGCGACAGCCTCTTTTCCCACTCCCCCATACGAAAGACCCAGGTACAACAGCGACAGTTCCTTGGCCGGGTAGGTAAAGAGGAAACCGGTCATGTCTTTGCCGCTCAACCCAATGATCTTGCCGATGGGATCGAGGAAACTACCGATCGTCATGCCATACGAATCGGCCACGGCAGCCCCGGCCGGAAGGTGAAAGAGCAAGTAGATGACGATCGAGAAGGGTACAAAGATCATTAATGCCTTGCTCATCGAGTCATACGTCCTGTCCCAGGTCGTCCGCAACACGTTCGACAACAAAGGCAGGTGGTAATCGGGCATTTCCATCACCAGGCCCGAAGGCTCGCCCTTGAACACCGTCCTTTTCAGCATTATAGCCACGAGGGCCACGATCAACAGACTGAGATTCAAGATACCCAGCGTGACGATGGTGGCCGTCAGGCCAGAGCCGAAAAAGATGGGGACGATGGCCGTGATGACGGCGATGCGGGCCGCACAGGGAATGAATGGCACCACGACAGAGGTGATGATCCGGTCACTCTCGTCGTCAATGATGCGCGTGCCCATCACACCGGGGACGCTGCATCCGTAACCGGCAAAGAGCGTCATAAAGGCCTTTCCCGGCAGACCCAACCACTTCATAATACGATCCATGACAAAGGCCCCCCTGGCCAGGTAGCCAATGTCTTCCAGAATGCCATAGATGAAAAAGAACACCACCAGGACACCGAACATGAACACAAAAATCTGCTGGCAGCCGATCAGGATGCCATCTACGATAATGCCACTGATCCACCACGGCGCACCGGCCAAAAGCCCCCCGGCCCAGTCTATGACGACATTAAAGAACCGCTCGAACAAGCCGCCAATAGGACCGGCGATGTTATAGATGGCCCACAACGTAAACCCGGCGATGATTGCCAGAGTTGGCAATCCCAGGATTTTGTGGGTCACAATATCGTCTATCCTGTCGGTTAGATACTCTATGTCTTCTTCGTGGTGAATGGAGCGCCGCGCAATGCGACTGATCAACTCGTAACGCTGCTCGGCGATCAAGACCTCTGGTTGGCCTGCGCTCTGCTCGACGAGCGTCTCCGCCGCTTGCACTGCGGCCGAATTTCCGCTGGCTTGCAGCATCTCTTTGACGTCGCTGTCCCCTTCGAGCAGTTTGATCGCCAACCAGCGGGAAGGGTAATCACCGTTTTCTACCAGGGGTTCCAATTGGGCAATGCTCTGCTCTATTGGCTCGTCGAACGTAGCACTGACAGGATGGAGAGCGCGTTTCCCTGCGCAGATGTCCATAACCGTCTCAACGAGTTGGGGAATGCCCTCTTTTTTGAGCGCAACTATGGGAATGACCGGCACGCTCAGTTGCTCCGATAACGCCCCCAGGTCAATTCTGACCCCCTTGCCCTCGACTTGATCCATCATGTTCAGGGCAACCACTACGTTATTCGTCAGTTCCAATACCTGAAGCACCAGGTAGAGATTCCGCTCCAGGTTCGTGGCGTCAACGATGACGATCACCGCATCTGGATTTCCTTCGACGATAAAGTCTCTGGCGACAATTTCCTCTGATGACACAGCGGTCAGGCTATACGTGCCGGGCAGGTCAACGACCCTGACCAGGCGGCCATCGTGCCTGAACTCGCCCTCTTTGCGCTCGACCGTTTTTCCGGGCCAGTTTCCCGTATGCTGGCGCAATCCGGTGAGGGCATTGAAAAGTGTGCTCTTGCCTGTATTGGGATTCCCGGCGACGGCAATTGTTATGGACATGTTCATTCCTCTCCAGGCAGTTCTTTTACCAACAGTGTATTGGCTTCATCACGACGCAGGGCAATGTTTGCCTTCTTGACGCGGTATTGGAGGGGATCCCCCAGGGGCGCTTGCCGGATCACCGTTACCTCGGCGCCGGGCACAAAACCCATAGACAGCATACGCCGCTCAAGTTTGCCGCTTCCCACGAGTTCCACTATCTGCGCCCGGCTTCCCACCGCCAGTGTCCCCATCGGCACGGGCCGGGCAGTCGCCGACACCACGAAAACGTGACCGGCGGCGGCATAAGACAAGGGGACGACGTTTTCGTCCAATCGCAGCCGCAGGAGATTGGATTCCAGACTCAGGGTTTCTACGTCTATACCTGGCTTGAGCCCCAGCGCAACCAATTGGGTCAATAGTTCCACCGGTTCATCGTCGAGCCTGACGATGCGCGTTCTGCTACCCGGTACTGCCACCTCCAGCAGAGATCGCCCTGCCGGGGGTGGCATCCGGGAACCCGAGGCCGGGATAACGTGCCCATGGGGATCCCAGGCCGGGTATCCCAATTCAATGTCCAGTTTTTCCAGTTCCTCTGGTGTTATCTCGTGCTCTCGGCGGTGGGCCTCGGTGTGGACGGCATCTAGTGGCATCCCTTCTCGATCTACCAGGTAGAGTTCCCACAGTCGGTGCGCCCGAATCAGTTCCACGGCGCGGGCTTTTCCCGTTTCCGTTAGACGCATGCTACCCGGTTCGCTCTCCTCGGCCCAGCCGGAGGCGATGAGCGCCTGGGCTATGTTCTCCGCCAACGCATCGGGAAAACCCAAAGAGCGGGCCAGTTCCACGCTATGCCAGGCGCGCCCCTCGTCCTGGAGCGCGTAGGCGGCTTTCAGCGCGTGCTCCATTTCTACGCGCTGGTGTGTCAGTCCAGGATTGGATACTTGCACGTGTTTCCTCCCATAGAATATCTGCATGTTTTCACAGGAGCCGAACCCTGACCTGTGAAGCCACCTGCCGTCCCATAACATGCTGGGCATCTCCCACCTGCACTGTCAGTGGCCCTTCAAAGGGAGCCACGGATTCGACCTTGATCTCGGTCTGCAGCGCCACTTTTAGTTCACCCAGATATTGCAGGATTTCTGGAACCTCTGGAACACGCAGCACGATACCTCTCTGCCCCGGCTCTAGATCGGAAAGAGGGAGAGTGACTTTATGGGCTATCTCTCCCTCCGGGGTGGGTACCGGATAGCCGTGGGGACAGGTCTCGGGCCAGCCGAGGAACTGCGCCAGATGCTCCTCCACCAGCGCAGAGGTCGCATGCTCCAGGCGGCAGGCTTCCGCGTGCACCTGGTCCCAACCGAGGCCCAGGACGTCGGCGAGGAACCGCTCCCACAGACGATGGCGGCGGATCACGGTCACGGCCTGTGTTCGCCCCTCTGGCGTCAGCACCACACCCTTGTAAGGCTCGTAGGTGATCAACCCACGCTTGACCAGTTTTTTCACCATCTCGTTGACTGACACCATCGAGATCGAAAGATATTTGGCCAAAGCAGGCAGGGGGACGACCTGGTCTTTGCCTCTTTGCTCGTAGATTGCTTTCAGATAATGCTCGATGTTGGCCGAAACCATCACTCCTCCCCGGTAAATATAGGTATGCCTAATATCTTTTTTTATGCGCACCTATAGTATCACAAATCGGGCTCGTGTCAAGCCGGGTTTCAACGCCAGGACATTGACGCGTGTTGTTGGCACTGCGCCGGGGCTGGGCGAAATTGGAAGCGTAACAGGAATACCTTTCTCTGCCTTTTGACAAAACCCCAGGTTGCACGTATTATACCAGCAGTTCTCATTTTACCGGGTTCGAGGCTTCAGTATCGCACGGCGGTTAAAACCGCGTGCTACACCTGCAAAGTCGCCCTTCGGCGA
>CAYQTW010000303.1:0-4606 GCA_964420485.1 uncultured Anaerolineales bacterium | reverse complement strand
GACCATAATACAGATTGTATCCGTCCACATATTAGCAGATTACGAGATTTTGTCAAACCTGAGAGGTAAAAACTGTGGCTTTCATTCTGGACGGCCTGGACACCGAATCCTACGACCGAGAATACGGCGACGTGGAACTCTTGCGCCGCATCCTGGGCTACTTTCGCCCGCAACTGTCTCGTATGCTCGTCGTTGCCTTGATGATCGCCCTGGGCTCGTTGCTCGACACCGGCGTGCCGGTGTTCATCTCACGCGGGCTGGACCGGCTGCTGGTGAACCCGACCACCCGGCTGATTATCCTGATGGCGGCCGGCATCCTGGGACTGCGCGTCTTTTCGTGGCTGTTCAACTTTGTCCGCCAGACCTTTTCGGCGCGGGCCATCGGTGACGTGGTGCTGCAACTGCGCGAGGACGCCTTTAACGCCGTCACCCGGCGCGACCTGTTCTTCTTTGACGAGCACCCCACCGGCAAGGTCGTCAGCCGCGTTACTTCCGACACGCAGGATTTCGCCGCCGTCGTGGATTTGACGATGAACCTGTTGAGCCAGGTACTGGTCGTGTTCATCATGGTCGTCATCCTGTTCACCATCCAGCCGAGGCTGGCACTCCTAATGCTGGCGATGAGCCCCTTTGTCGTCGCTCTGGCGCTGAGTTTCCGGCGTGTCGCCCGCCGCGTCACGCAGAACGCCCGCCGCATCCTGGCCCAGGTCAACGCCAATGTCCAGGAATCGGTCAGCGGTATTGCCGTCGCCAAGTCCTTCCGCCAGGAGGCGACGATGTACGACGAGTTCACCGCGCTGAACCGGCAGACCTACAAGGTCAACCTGACGCGCGGGGTGACGCTCATATCCATCTTTCCCCTGCTGGGAGGCACCTTTGGCATCGCCCTGGCGGTCACGCTCTACTTTGGCGGGCGCAACGTGCTGCAAGGGGCCATCTCACCGGGCGAGTGGTTTCTCTTTGTCCAGGCGATGGGCTACTTTTGGTTCCCGATGGTCAGCATCGCCTCTTTCTGGAGCCAGTTCCAGGACGGCCTCTCAGCCGCCGAGCGGGTCTTTGCGCTGATGGACGCCGAGCCTCGGGTCGTCCAGACCGGGAGCCGGCCGGTGCCGGCGTTAAAAGGCCGGGTCGAGTTCCGCCACGTGGGCTTTGCCTACACCGGCGACGAGGTGGTCCTGCCCGACTTTTCGCTGGTCGTCGAACCGGGCGAAACGATTGCACTGGTGGGCCACACTGGCGCGGGCAAAACCAGTCTGGCGCGGCTTTTGGTGCGCTTTTACGAGTTCCAGTCCGGGCAGATTTTGGTGGACGGGCAGGACATTCGCACCTTGCACCTGGCCCAGTACCGGCGACAATTGGGGATCGTGCCCCAGTCGCCTTTCCTCTTCTCCGGCACGGTGGGGGACAATGTCCGCTACGGCCAGCCCGAGGCGGACGACGCCGAGGTCGAGGAGGCGGCCCGCCAGGTGGGCGGCGGCGATTGGCTGGAGGCCCTGCCCAACGGTTTGCAGACCGATGTAGGGGAGCGGGGGGCGCGGCTCTCGATGGGCCAGCGGCAACTGGTCGCGCTGGCGCGGGTGTTGTTGCACGACCCGGCCATCTTTATTCTCGACGAGGCCACTGCCAGCGTGGACCCTTTCACTGAGGCGCAGATTCAGGACGGGCTAGAGACGGTGATGCGGGGCCGCACCTCGATTGTCATCGCCCACCGCCTCTCCACCGTCAGGGGCGCTGACCGCATCCTCGTCATCCGCGAGGGGCGCATTATCGAGGAGGGGGATCACGAGGGGTTGTTGGCCCAGGATGGTCACTACGCCGAGTTGTACAACACCTATTTCCGGTATCAGTCGTCAAGTTACAGACCTTGGGACCTTTCAGATGAAACGGACTTGCGGGTAGTGTTCGAATCGAACGAATGAGCTAGGGTTTCACACTGGACACTTTCTGCTAATTGGTTATACTGTTGCCTTCCGAATCCACTGATGATGGGAGGGCCACAGTGAACAAAATGCGCGACATAGGAAACACGTATCATCTCAATATTCTGGGGCACTTTTAACGTAGCCGCGCTTTCCATAGCGCGTTATGCCCGCGAGGTATGGAAACCTCGGCTACATTGCCCCACTTTATTGAGCAGATACGGAAACACTTTGAAAGCCGAGCAGAATCTGACAGAAGCCGGCATTGCCTGGCTGCTGATGATAGCCAAAGCGATCTTGCGAGCCTTTTCTTGGGACGAGGGCCAACCAATGCGCACCTTGGCAGATGCCTTGGGGGTTTCTCCCACGACGCTCTACACGACGTTGTGTTTGGCGGTCCAGGCTCTGATGCTGGTTCGTCGAGGCAAATCGTGGTGCTCAAGTTGTCGGGCCGCTGCACAGTGCGCAAAGTCCTGGAGTACGGGTTTGGGGTGCACGTTTCGGTCGGATACGTGCAAGGGATTATCGCCCAAGCAGGTGCGAACGCCCGCCCAGCACTGGAACGGTTGTGGGAGGTCATCACCTTGTCGGGGGCAATCAGCATCAAAGTCTTTTTCAAAGAGATGGGTCGCAAGATACTGGGTGTGGTGATCGTCGATCCCCTGAGTGGGTTGATCCTGCGTCTGGAACGATGCAGTGAGCGAAGCAGTGATGCCATCGGCAAGGTGATCCAGGGCTTTGCCGAGGCTGGGTTCAAAGAAAAGATCAGGCTCTGCCTGACCGACATGTACGCCGGGTACCTGGAGCCGGTGAAAACTTTCCTCCCCAAAGCGGTGCATCAATCACCCCGATCATTTCGCACTGAACCTCCGGGACGCTAGTTATTAGGCGGCTCACTTCCTTTTGGACGAAGCCAAGTTCCTCTCTAGTCATGCTCATCTGTCTCTCCCGGGCAAATGGCTGCTGGATCTGGACGTATATACACCAGTTAGGCAGCAAAATCAACTTGCGCTTCCCAATCTCCCAATTTCCCAATCTACCACTCACTGCTCTGCCTCTTCCTCCGGCGGCTCCTCCGGCGGCGGTGGTTCGTAGCCGAGGCCGTAGTGGTACGCGGCGCGACGCGGGGCGTACTTGCTGACGAAAAAGTCGTGGTAGAGAATGTTGCCCTCCGCGTCGTAGACCCGCCGCTCGACCGTCGCCGTCAGCCCATCCACCGCCGACTGCCAGCGGATCACCGTCCCCGGCTCCAGTGTCTCGTCCAACTGATAGATGGGCGGGTCTGGTTCAGTCTCGTCGCTGATGACCGGTTCCTCCTTCTCCACCCGCCGCCCATCGTCGGTGGAGTAAAAGCGAAACACGAGCCGGTGCGCCCCTTCCTCGATCTCGGTCTCGATCAACAGCGGGTAGGGCCGGTCGTTGGTGAACTGGAAATCCACGTGCGGCGAGTAGACGGTGGCGTCCATCCCCACCCCCGCGCCCATCAATTCGTAGTAGCCCACTCGATTGTGGTGGTACCAACGCGCGACGATGGGATAGCCGCCCCAGAAAGCGGCGCGGAAGGCGGTGGTGCTGACCTGGCAGATGCCGCCGCCGACCTCGACGGCCAGTTGCTCCCCGGTGGTGACGTAGGATTCGTCGTATCCCGCCTCGGCGCTCACCTCCCCCAGGTAGTGGTTGAAGGAAAAGGTCTCTCCCGGCGCAATGACCAATCCATCGAACTTTGGGGCCGCCAGCCGGATGTTGTGGTCGCGCCCGGAGGGGGAGTCGATGAAATAGGAATCCCCCTCGGCCACCAGCGCGACGATGCCCAACTCTTCAGCGGTGGCAGTGTCGGGGTAAGACGGCGAGACCGCCGGCACGACGAGAGGGACGTAATGATTGCCCGCCGCCAGTTCCTGCGCGATGCGCGCCAGGCTGGCCTCCACGTCAAGCGCGCGGCCATCCACACTGGGGCTGATGGGTTCTAACTGGCCCGTCAACTCGTTAAAGTGGAAACGGGCGTCCGCCGGCTCGAGCACCAACGAGGGGGCCAATCCCTCCAGGTAGACCCGCAGCGCGTCTTGGTTCAGTGCGGCGTGCAGCGCCCCATCCTCCGCCCGCACCACCAGCATTGTGACCAGTTGCTCCGGCGGCAGAGCCCACGGGCCGGGGTCGCCCTCGCGGGGATGGGCGAGCACGAGCGTGAGAGGCCCATCCAGCAGTGCCTCGGCCTCGGCGCGGGCAGGTTCGGCGTCGGTGATGGGGGGTTGGACCTCGTGGATGACCAGTTCCACCTCGGCGGGAGCCAACCGGGTCACGGCCGGGGATAACATCGTCAGCGTCGCCTCCACATCAAGGTAGCGCCCAGGACGAGCGGGGTTGACGACTGGGGTGACGCCGTCGAGAGAAAAGGTGGCGTCGCTGGGGGCCAGGTACATCTGCTCGGCCAGCGCCTCCAGATAGAGACGGGCCACGCTCTCGTCGTAGACGATGACCGGGGAGAACTCGGCGCCGTAGGCCAGCAATCGCAGGCGGGTCAGCAGGTTGTCTACCCAGGACTGGTCGCGCCCCAACTGGTAGGCCGGCGCCAGCGTGGCTTGTGGGTCGAAGCGGAGGCCCAGGTCAGACGGCCGGACATCCCAGGAGTGGTCTGGCCCGTGCAACGTCACCAGCGGCGCATCAAGTCCCAAGCCCTCCTCCAACGC
>CAYQTW010000302.1:923-4612 GCA_964420485.1 uncultured Anaerolineales bacterium | reverse complement strand
AGATGCGTTTCACTGCGGTTGGACGTCCGCTTTTTCCCCAACTCACGCTCTCTTCTCCGGCGGTTCGAGCACCTGGTCCACCAGCCCATACTCGACCGCTTCCTCAGCGTTCATAAAACGGTCACGGTCAAAGTCGGCTGCGATTCGCTCTACCGACTGGCCGGTGTGACGCGATAAAAGTTTGTGGATCAACTCCTCGATGCGCTTTAGTTCCTTGTACTGGATCTCGACATCGGGGGCGTATCCCCGCGCACCGCCGCCGGCCGGGTGCATGTGTACGGTGGCGTGGGGGAGGGCATAACGATGGCCTTTCGCGCCCGCTGCTAAAAGCACCGTGCCCATGCTGGCGGTCACTCCCACAGCGTAGGTGTAGACCGGCGCCCGCACCTGCTGCATGGTGTCATAGACCGCCAACCCGTGGTAGACCATGCCGCCGGGGCAGTTTATGTACATCGAGATGGGTTTTTCTGGATCATCATTCTCGAGGTACAGCAACTGGGCTACCACCACGTTGGCCACCTGGTCCGTGATAGGCATACCCACGAAAATAATGCGCCCCTGGAGCAAGCGCGAGTAGATGTCATAGTGGCGTTCACCGCGCCCGGTCGTCTCAATCACCATTGGAATCAGCGCCGTAGGTGAAACCATCTCGATAGTTTTTGCTCCTTCGCTCATGCTGTCTCCTTCATCTCGCCAGTGCCCCGGCCAACTGTCTCCCCGTCCCCTTGTCCCCTTGTCTCCCCATCCCCCTGTCTCTCCGTCTCCTCCGCCTCCCCCTTGGCGATGGCGACCAGCCGCTGCACCGCCTTGTTGCCCAGTACACGGCTGCGCAGCGCCTGCCGGGCCTCGTCAGAGTCGAGGGATGCACGCGCCTCGTCAGCCCGGTTACCCAACGCGGCACTGATCGCTTCGATGTGCGCAGTGATCTCTTGCTCGTCCACCTCGATCCCTTCCAGATGCACAATCTCGCCCAGCACCAGGGCGCGCTTGAGACGAGCGGCAGCCTGGGGTTTCAATTCCTCGCGTACTTGATCCATGGTCATGCCCTGGATGCGCATATAGTCCTCCAACGAGAGCCGCGACTCTTGCTTTAGCGCGCGCGCCAAGTCCTTGACCGTTTCGTCCAGTGACTCCTCAAGCATCGCCGGCGGATATTCGACCTGGGCTTGATCGAGGGTGGCCTCCATCACCTGCGCCACATACTCCTCATCGGCTTTTCCTCGCGCCGCCTGTTGCAATTGTCCCCTGACGTGCTCTTCCAATTCCTCGAAAGAGTCAAAATTGCCAACAGTGCGCGCCAGGTCGTCGTCAAGTGCCGGGAGAATACGCTCGTAGACTTGCGTCAGTCTGGCGGTGAACTCTGCTTCCTGGCCTCGCAACTCTTCGCGGGGGAAATCGTCCGACAAAGTCAGGGTAAAAGCACGCTCTTCATCTGCCTTCATCCCCACGATAGCCTCGGCAAAGCCCGGCGCCGGATCGGTTCTTGCGGCGTCCAACACGATACGGACACCGTCTTCCTCGAGGAACACCGCCCCGTCTACCGTCTGCCCCGCGAGATCAATCGTGACCACGTCACTCAACGCGGCAGGGCGGTCAACGGGCTCGATGAGCGCGTGCTGCTTGCGGATCGCTTCGAGCCTCTGCTGCACATCCTCCTGAGAGACCTCGACCTGCGGGGGCTCGAGGCGGTAGTTGCGGTAGTCGCCCAGGCTCACTGTCGGATGCAGGGAAATAGTGAACTTGAAGGTGATGGGGTTCAGCGTGACGTCGTCCACCACGCCGGCCTCGTAGGGATCAATCCCCTCCTGCTCCACGGCCTCGCGGTAGACCTCCTGGGCCAACGCATCAGCGGCTTCCGCGCGGATCGTATCCTCGCCCAAGCGCCGCACGATGACATCGTAAGGAGCCTTGCCCTTGCGGTAGCCGGGGATGTTTGCCTGTTTGGCGATTCGGCGCGCAACGCGCCGCATGGCCTGTTGTGTCCGCTCCTCGTCCACCTCGATGGTGAGAGCCAGTTGGTGGTTTTCCAGAGATTCGGTGGTGATTTTCAATGTAGGTGCCTCCGGTTAATTAAGGTTAAGGTTGAGGTTGAGGTTGAGGTGGGGAAGGCGGGACTCGAACCCGCACGGGTTGCCCCACGTGATCCTAAGTCACGCTCGTCTGCCCATTCCGACACTTCCCCACGCCGAGCCTCATTATAATGCCGAGTGCGCGTTCGCGCAAGGTCAACTACTCACCATACAGTGCCTGATAGACGGCCAAGTGCTCCTTGATGCGCTGGATATAGAGACGCGGTTCGCGCAGGGTGATGAGTTCGAGGAACAGGTCAGGGTCATCGCCGGCGCTCTCTAGCCAGTGCACGGCGCGGAACGGGCCGCCGTTGTAGGCCGCCAGCGCCACGTCAATACGGTCGTCGAAACGGTCGCGCTGCTGCGCCAGGTAGTAGGTGCCAAAACGCAGACTGACGTAGGGCCGGTACAGGTCAGCAGTCCCATAGTCCGGCGGCCAACCCAATTCGGCGGCGATCTGCGCACCAGTGGGGGGGATCACTTGCATCAGCCCGTGCGCGCTGGCGCTAGAAGTGGCCAGGCTCTCAAAGAGACTCTCCTGCCGGATGAGGGCAAAGACCAGAAGCAGGTCGAGGTCGCTCTGGCGAGCGTTCTGCAGCGCCAGGTCTCGATAGTAGGTGGGATGGGTCAGGCGGGCGATGAAGGCAGGAGCATCGAGAGTGGTAGCAGCCGGGGAGAGGGATATGACATTCACGGCGCATAGGATGGAGGAGCGGTAGAGGCCAATGTCGCGGAACAAAAGCGCCAATTGGTACTGGGCCAGCGCATCCGACGTGGTGGCGCGGCGGACGGCTTCCAGTTCCCACTTGGCCTCCTCAAAATGGCCCAGACGCCACAGTTCCAGGCCGCGCTGGAGACGAGGATCGGCAACCAGGGCCGGTAGGGGCGGGGCCACCTCGCCCCTACTAAAGTCCAGACCTAGCCACTCGGCCAACCACTCCTCCGCCTCGGCCTGTTGATCCATTGTTGTCCTGTAATCTGTTGTTGTCCTGTAATCTGTTATTGTCCTGTAATCCGTGTTCTGACCAGGCGGGAAGGGCAGGGCCAGCGGGTCAACGGCCAGTTCGGCGGCGCGCAGGCCATAGTAGCCAGTGGGATCGGCGGCGGTGGCCTCTTCAAATGCGGCCGCGGCTGCTTCGCCGTCTCCCTGGGCCAGGCGGAGTTTGCCCAGCCAGAGCAGGGCGGCGGGATGGTAGGGAGAGTCGGGGTAGATGGCGGTCAGCGTGTCCCAGGCGACGGCCGCGTCCACCAACTCGTCCAGTTGGTAGGATTGTAGGCCGCTGCGGAAGAGAGCCGGGGGGCCATAGTCGGAATCGGGATAGGCGGTGTGACAATCCATATAGGCTGCTGCGGCAGGCTCCAGGTTGTCGGTGCGCTCCAAGAGTTGGGCCGCCTCCCAGAGCGCCTCCGGCGCGCGGGAGTGGTCAGGGGCAGCCGAGGCAAATTCCCAGTAGGCGGTGACGGCGGCGTAGGTGTCGCCGGCGGCGCCCTGGGCCTCGGCCAGGCCCATCCAACCGTCGCCCCAGTGCTCGCTCTCCGGGTAGGTCTCGATCAGCGTCTCGAATTCGCCAGCGGCCAGGCCGGGGCTGCCGGCGGCCAGGTGCGCTAGACCCGTGTACC
>CAYQTW010000302.1:0-913 GCA_964420485.1 uncultured Anaerolineales bacterium | reverse complement strand
GTGTACCAGTGGGCGTCGGGGATGAGATCGCTTTCGGGGTGAGCGCTGACGTAGCGATGGAGCGCCCCAACCGCCGGGCCGTATGCTCCGCCGTAATAGTCCACCACGCCGCGTATAAAGTCATCCACCTCCCGTCCGGCCTCCACCAGTTTGACCAGCGAGAGGTAGGCGTGGTCCTCGGTGGGGTAGGTCTCGACGACGGCCAGGTGGCGGTCGTAGCCAGCCTCGGTCTTTCCGGCCAGTATGAGCGTCTCGGCGGCCTGGTGCTCGATGCGGGCGCGGTAGGCGCGTATCTGCGCTATGTCGAGGATGGCATCGTACTGGGCGACGGCAGCGGCATAGTTCTGCCGGGCGACGTGGACGAGGGCCAGTTTCTCGCGCACGCCGACCTCGAAGGAGCGGTCAGGGACGTCGGTGAGGGCAGCCGCGTAAGATTCGACGGCGGCCTCATAGTCGCCGCCGGCATAGAGGGCATCCCCCAGCGCTTCATGGACGTAGGCTGTGATGACCGTCCCGGCAGAGATGTAGGCGTGGTACTCTTCCGTCGCCGTCAGTGGTTCGCCCGCGCCCACCAAAGCCTCGGCCAGCAAAAAGTGAGCATCGGGGGCCAGGTCGCTGTCGGGATAGGCGGCCAGGAAATCGCGGAGGGTGTCGGTGGCGGCGAGGTAATCGCCATCGCGCAGGTAGGCCGTGCCCAGGCCAAGTCGGGCCGGCGCGGTGGTCTCATCGTCGCGGGAGAGGGTGAGCAGGCCGCGGTAGGCGGCGGCGGCGGTCTCATAGTCGCCCTCGTGCATCGCTTGCGTTGCTTCGGACAGCCATTCGCCGGGGTTGGGTGTGGGCGTTGGTGTGGGTGTGGGTGTGGGCGTTGGTGTGGGTGTGGGAGTGAATGTGGGCGTGGGGATGTGTGTGGGCG
>CAYQTW010000301.1:0-4618 GCA_964420485.1 uncultured Anaerolineales bacterium | reverse complement strand
ACAATACATGCCGCCGGCCGGCCCGGTGGTCGTGAAAGGCCGTAGGTGGAGGAGAACAAAGCGGGATGGAAGAACAAAAAGTTACGTTCACTATTGACGAGGAGGGCGAGCGGCTGGACAAGGCCATCTCGACCCACGTGCCGGACCTCAGCCGGGCGGTGGCGCAGCGCTTGATCAAGACCGGCCAGGTCACCGTCAACGGGCGGCCTAGTAAGCCCAGTTACCGCGTGCAGGTGGGCGACGAGGTTCTCGTGCGCGTCCCGGCCGAGATACCCGAGCCGGTCGTGGCGGAGGACATTCCACTCGACGTGATCTACGAAGACGATGTCCTACTGGTGGTGAACAAGCCGGCGGGAATGGTCGTGCATCCGGCTTATGGGCACTCTAGCGGCACGTTGGTCAACGCAGTGCTGGCCCGCTGCCCCCAAATCGCCGACGTCGGTGGGCCGGACCGGGCGGGCGTGGTGCATCGGCTGGACAAAGATACCTCTGGCCTAATCATTGTCGCCAAAGATGAGGCAAGCCGCAAAGCGCTTCAACGTCAGTTCAAACGCCGCCAGGTCGCCAAGACCTATTTGGCGCTGGTCGAGGACCAGGTGCAGCCTCGGGAGGGAGTCGTTGATGCACCCGTGGGGCGCAACAAGCGCCAGCGCAAAAAGATGGCCGTAGTGCGGAGTGGACGTGATGCGCGCACGTTGTACCGGGCCATCGAATATTTCCCCAACCACACGCTGCTGGAGGTGCGGCCCCACACCGGTCGCACGCACCAAGTGCGGGTGCACATGGCCTGGATGGGCTATCCACTTGTGGGAGACACGGTCTACGGCCGCCGCCGCCAGCGATTGCTCCGGGGCCGTCACTTTCTCCACGCTGCGCATCTTGGCTTTACCCATCCCGCTACGGGCGCAGAGATCGAGTTCGAGGCCCCGTTGCCGCCCGAACTGGCCGCTGTCCTCAAACGCCTCCGCACGAGTCGGTAAATTGGTAGATTGGTACATTGGTAGGTTGGTAGATTGGTGAATTGGTAGACTGGTGACCTGGTTCCCAATGTACCAATTTCCCAGTTTCCCAATTCCCCAAAAGGAGTAGAGCATGCGCGAAATCACCGTCGCAACAGCACAGATGGAACCCGAACTGGGCCAGATGGAAGATAACCTGATCAAAATGAGCGAGTTCATCGCTCGCATTGCGACTGAACAGCCGGTGGACCTGATCATTTTCCCAGAACTGATCACAACGGGATACGAAGTCGGACCTCGTTTTCCCGAACTAGCCCAGCGTGTCCCAGGCCCCACGGTCAACCTCATCGCCCAACGAGCGAGCGAGTTGGGCGTGCACGTCGCCTTTGGGATGGTCACCAAGAAGGAAAAGGTCGAGAGCATTTTGTACAACACTGTCATCCTGATTGGCCCTGATGGCGACCTCATCGGCCAGTACCACAAGATGCACCTGCGAGGAGAGGAGCGTATCGCCTTCCGCGCTGGCTACCGGCTCAATGCCTTTGAGACCGCATTTGGCGCCGTGGGGCTGCTGATCGGGTGGGACCTGGCTTTCCCAGAGGTGGCGCGAAGTTTGGTACTGGAGGGAGCCGAGTTGCTGATAGTGTGCGCCAATTGGGAAGAACCACACACCGGGGAGTGGAACGCCTATCTGCAAGCGCGGGCCTACGAGAACGCGGTTTTCGTGGCCGCCGCCAATCGGGTGGGAGAGGAGCCCTCGTACACCTTTTTCGGTCAGAGCAGCATTGTCGGCCCCCGTGGCAAGGTCTATGCCAGCGCGGACGAGGCCACCGATGGATACGTCGTGGCGACTATTGACCTGGACGAGGTGCGGCAGGTGCGGGAGGAGACGCAGGTTCTACAGTGCCGCCAGCCATCGGCTTACCGCGCGGTTGTGAAGAGATATTGATCAAACCGCCACAGGCCGGAATCGCCGGCTGCCAAGTGATTTCGTGTCGCTCGTCTCAATGGACGGAGCCTTGCCCAACACGCCCAAAAAGTCGTAGGGGGAGAATTTTTCCGGCTTGCCGTCTAGCAAGAGAATGTGGTAACTGCTCCCTCTTGGTCCCTCGTACTCGTGCCACACCAGCACCACCTCATTCAACCCCATCCAGCCGGCGAGGCGGGGTTCATCCGTCAACTCTGCCTCCTCCATCTCCAACACCGTCATTGGCTCCCCATTGGGAAGGCTGACGGCCCGCAGGCGATAGACAAGGCCGGTGTATTCCAACCAGGCCAGCCAGCGGCCCTCCGGTGAGAAGGAAAAGTTGCCCGCGACGAAGGCTTTTTCCCCACCGGAAAAAGTCTGCTCCGTCCCTTTGGCCAGAGAGCGAAGGACGATGGCCCCCTCATCGTATGACTGGGCCAGCCAGTCCCCGGCGGGGCTGACGGCAGCATCGAAAGCGTCGTCAGCGCCGATCTGCACCGCCTCACCAGTTCTCACATCGAGGGCCAGCATAGCGGGATTGTAGTCAAAGTACGCCCAGCCCACCATATACTCGCGTTGGGTCAAATAGATCACCTGCCCATCCGCCCGCCAACTCACGAGGTGGGGCAGACGGTAGCCCGGTCCAGATTCGACGTTGCTCCACACCTGGCGGGGGTGATTCCCCTCCGCGTCCGTGAGCACCAACGCAAAGTGAAATTCCGGTGTCAGGCCGCTCATCAGGGCGTTGTCATCAACGTCGTCACACAGCCAGGCCAGTTGGCTGCCGTCGGGGCTGACGAGCGGTGGCCTGCAAACGTCGAGCACGTCTGGAACGTCGAGGGAAACGACGCCACTCCGATCTGCGTAATATCCGCCATAATAGACCCGCTCGCCCGCGACCTGGAAGCCGAGGCCCCCGTATCCCTCTGCCGGCACGCTGACGTCGGCGCCATCCTCGTCTACAAAGTGGAGCAGAGGCACGTCGTCCGTGTACTCGACCAACACCATCGGGGGCCGGGCCTCTGGACTCGCCTGCGCCTCCACAGTGCGGGGCGCCCAGTGGGCGGCGGCGGAGCCAATGAGGAGCAACACCGGCTCGGCGTCACCGGCCGGGAACCAGTAGAGGTGCTCGTCGTACACCTCCGTCAGCCCGGCCAGGAAGCCGCTCCCATCCGGCGCCCATTCCAGCGTCTCCCACTGCGGGTCAGGGAACGAGAAGCGATGCCGGAGCGTGGGCGCGGCAACCGCGCCCCTACGGGCAGGTACTTGCCAGACATCGTTCCCCACGGCGGCGGCCACTCGCTCCCCATCCGGCGACCAGGCCAGCCTGACGGTTTGGGTCACTGTCTCCAATTGCAGCGCCTCGCGCCACTCTGGAAGCCCCACGGGATCATCTCCACCGGCAGGTACATCGGCCAGGTACAGCGTCGTTGGTTGCTGGGCGGAGCCGTGCCCTGAGTTCGTCGAAGGGCGTGGGTCGCTGGTCAGCACTGCCAGGTGAGAGCCGTCAGGGGACCAGGCGAACTGGAGCGCCGGCGCTTGTCGCCCAGAGAAGGTGTCCAGCAGGTCGGACGCGCCAACAGGCTCCGGCGCACCCGGGTAGACCAATCCTACCCAGGTGTCGGTGATGGTCTCCAATGAGCAGGCGATCCAGTCGCCCCGGGGCGACCACACCGGACCGAAAGGCCTTGGGGTGGCCCGCCCCGCTCCCTCCGGCGATCTGACCAACAGCCGCTCCTGGCCGGTCGTGGGCGCGTAGACGTACACACCCCCGCTGCGCTCGTAGGCCACACGGTCTCCCTCGGGCGACCAGGTGTCCGAGAAGCCGATGGGCAGCGGTTCCTGTTGGCCGGTCTCGGGGTCGAGGAGCGCGTGGGGGTAGTTTGGGAGAACAGCGTAGGCCAGCCGCCCATCGGGCGCCCAGCGCAACGTCGAGGGAGCGCCGTCCAGGGGGAATTCCCACCTGTCGCCCGCCGGCAAGTCGTAGACCCCCAGGATGGTGTGAAAGGTTCCTTCGATGGACGTTTCGGCCCACCAGGCGATGCGCTGTCCGTCTGGAGACCATAGAAATTCTCTGACTCCTTTCATCCCCAGGGGATGGGCGGTGCGGTTTTGCCACAGCCAGAGGGTGTCTCCGGCGATGTAGGCAAAGTCGCCCGCCGGGCCGTTGGGCGCGTAGGGGCGGAAGGCCTCCCCGTCCCAGCGGAAGGCCCGCTCCCAGCTTTCCTCGTTTATGCTCGGCGCGTCGTCTTTGACGTACCCCTCCTCGCCGGGCAGGTAGAAGGCTGTCTCCTCGTGCAGCAGGATCTCGTCCGGCGCGTCGCCGTCCAGGTCCACCCACTCCCACGTCGCCCGATAATTCTGCCGGTATTGCTGTGGCACGTCCCGATTATCTGCCATCCGGTTGTCCAGATCAATCGTCGTCTCCCAGATGCGGGCCAGCGTGTGGCCATCCCAACGATAGAGCGTGTCAGAGGAGGAGATCCAGCCCCATTGCATCTTAAAGTAGGGGCTGAGCACCTCCTGCCGGCTGTCCCCGTCAAAGTCGAGCAGGTCGGGGGGGACGTAATAGTCGGGAGGGGCACTAAAGCCCGTTCCAAGCACCTCGGAGACGCCGCGCAGTCGCCAGCCGTCGCCCGTCTGCCCGATCACCACCCAGCGCAGTTCGTCGTAGTCGCCGATGCCGCTCACC
>CAYQTW010000300.1:0-4641 GCA_964420485.1 uncultured Anaerolineales bacterium | reverse complement strand
GGAGGGGATTCCTCCCCCCCTGTAGGGGGGGCTGGGGGGGGTGGACGCTTTGCCATCGTCTTTGCCGCCATGGGCGTCAAGCACGACGTGGCTGAATTCTTCCGCGACTCTTTCGCCGCCAGCGGCGCATTGACCCGCGTGGCAATGTTCCTCAACCTGGCCGACGACCCACCCATCGAACGGCTGGTGACGCCGCGGGCCGCACTGACATTGGCCGAGTTCCTGGCCTTTGAGCGAGGTATGCACGTCCTCGTCGTTCTCACCGATATGACCAACTATTGCGAGGCACTGCGGCAGATTTCCAACATCCGGGGCGAGGTACCCAGCCGCAAGGGCTATCCGGGCTATCTCTACAGCGACCTGGCCTCGCTCTACGAGCGCACGGGGCGCATCAAGGGCAGCGAAGGCTCCATCACCCAGTTGCCCATCCTGACCATGCCTAACGACGACATCACCCACCCCGTGCCCGACCTGACCGGCTACATCACTGAGGGGCAAATTGTGCTCAACCGAGAATTATTCCAACGATCCATCTACCCACCCATCTCGGTCCTCCCCTCCCTCTCGCGGCTGATGAAGGACGGCATTGGAGAAGGGCACACGCGGGCCGACCACGCCCACCTGTCGGCGCAACTCTACGCCTCCTACGCCCACGTGCACGACGTGCGCGCACTGGCCTCGGTCATCGGTGAGGAGGAATTGACCTCGGTTGACCAGCGTTACCTGAAATTCGGTCAGACATTCGAGCACGAGTTCGTGGGGCAGGGCGCGACGGAAAATCGTACCATTGTGGAAACACTGGACATTGGCTGGCGGGCGCTCTCGGTCCTGCCACACGAGGAACTCACCCGCGTCAGTGAAGCGGAAATTGCACAGTACTGCGGGAGGAGTTAGGACGCAGATCGGCGAGTCAGCGAATCGGCGAGTCAGCGAATCAGCGAGTCAGCGAGTCAGCGAATCGGCGTTCGTCTGCGTTCACTGGAATATAAAATGGCACGGTTACGCATTGCCCCCACACGCAGTAACTTGCTTCGTACACGTGAGTCACTGAAACTGGCACGCGAGGGGCATGAAATCCTGGACAAGAAGCGCGAGGTGTTGACCACCGAACTGGTGCACGTGGCCCACGACGCTGCAGTGCTCCAGGAGCGGGTGTGGAAACTGCTCGCGGAGGCCTATCGTGCGTTGGGGATAGCGCGGCTCTTGATGGGCCGGGAGCGGTTGGAGTGGGCAGCACTCTCCGTGAACGAGAGCGTCGAGGTGAAAGTAATGCCACGCAGCGTGATGGGGGTGGTGATCCCCTCCGTCGAGGCTCACGGCGCGCCGCCCGAGATGCCCTACGGCCTCGGCGACACCACCGTCACGCTGGACGATGCCGTCGCTCGCTTCCGCCGTGTCCTGGCCGAGATCCCTGTGCTCTCCGAGACGATGACGGCCGTCTGGCGGCTGGCGCGAGAGTTGCAAAAGACTCAGCGGCGCGTCAACGCGCTACAATACATCTTTATCCCCCAGTACGAGGAGACCGTCGCCTTCATCGAGAGTGCGCTGGAGGAACGAGAGCGTGAGGAAACCTTCCGGCTCAAACGCATCAAATCACAGGTCGCCCAGCCAACGGTAGGGCCTGCGACACGTGAGTATGTGCAGCCCTATCGCGACATCGGGGGCAGTAAGTCGCCCATCTACCGTGACATCGGAGGTGGTAAATCAACGTCACGTGAGTTTGGTTAGAAAGACTTCAGAAACCAGGTTTTTCGGAAAAAACCTGGTTTCTTGGGAGGAGGCTACTGATGGAAGAACAAAGCCCTTTCACGCACATCCTGGTCCCCACCGACGGGTCGGAGACCTCGATCAACGCTGGCCGACTGGCGATTCAGATAGCCGCCACTCACAATGTGCCGATCACGTTCGTTTACGTGGTGGATAACGCCATTGTGGATGAGATCGCCGGGGCCACCTCGAAAACCACGGAGACGGTACACCGGGACTTGGAGACCAAGGGACGGCGCTATCTGGACTATCTTTCCCGCCTGGCCCGAGACAGGGGCCTGCAAGCCGATCAAGTGGTCCAGTACGGTATGCCTCACAGCGAGATCGCCAATCTGGCACGCGAGCGGGGAATAGATCTGATCGTCATTGGCCAGGTAGGCCGCCGTGGACCACGGCGCGTCCTCATCGGCAGTGTAGCCGAGCGGGTGATCGAATACGCCCCCTGCCCCGTCCTCGTCGTCAAGCGCATCCCCACCAGACGCTAACTGAAGGGGGGAAGGGATGGTGTGTGGGTAAACACATTCTGGTCGTTGACGACGATGCATTGTTGCGCCGCAGCCTGGCCTTTAACCTGGAGAAAGCCGGATACCGCGCGAGCACAACCGCCACGGCGGAGGATGCCTTGGCCCAGGTACGCCTCGATCCACCAGATTTGGTATTGCTCGACATCGGCCTGCCGGGAATGGATGGGAGGGATGCGCTGCGCCACCTGCAGCGGCAGATGGACATGCCGGTGATCTTTCTCACTGCGCGCCGCCGCGAACTCGACCAGGTGCTTGGACTGGAATTAGGTGCCGATGATTACGTGACCAAGCCCTTCGACATCGGTGTGCTTCTGGCTCGCATCAAGGCCGTGTTGCGACGGGCCGCGACGGTGCCACCACCTGTGAAGAAGCCCGCACCGTTGGTGGTAGGTGACCTGGAGATAGACCCGGCGGCGCACACCGTGACCGTGGGGGGGCGGCCTGTCAAGCTTTCTCCCCGCGAGTTTGACCTCCTGCACGCCCTGGCGCTGGAAGCCGGGCGTGTCGTTTCGATAGATGATCTCCTGGCGCGCGTCTGGGGCGCGGAATACACCGGCGAGCCCCAGGTGGTCTACGTCCACATCCGCTGGTTGCGCGAGAAGTTGGAGGACGTCCCCAAACACCCCCGGCGTATCCTTACTGTGCGTGGGATAGGGTACAGGCTGACAGAGGGAACGTGATTGATGCGTTCACTGCGCACCCGCCTGATCCTGAGCCACGTCTTACCGTTATTAATCGTGATCCCGCTGGTGGGCGCTGCCTTGACCTACCTGTTGGAGACAGAAGTGCTTCTGGCTGGATTCTCCGACGAGTTGGAGCGGCAGGCTACCCTGGTCGCCTCAGTTGCCGTCCACTATCCTCAAATCTGGCTCGAGCCGGAGTTGGCTCAGCCTTTCGCCGATCGAGTCGGGGAACAACTCACAGCCCAGGTGATGTTCTTGGACCCCAAGGGAGTCCTGTTGGCCTCTACTAATCCGGCCGACCACGAACGCCTGGGACAACAGTTGATCATCCCTGGCTTTCGCGAGGCGTTGTCCAGCGGGAGCGTAGTGCGTGTGGACTACGGCGAACAACCGGGAACAGGGACTGCCGAAGTGCTGGTGCCAGTCTTCGTCAACGAGCAGGTCGTGGGCCTGATCCGCGTGACCGACCCGCTCTCCAGTGTCTACGAACGCTTTCCCAGGATACGTAGGTTCATCTTGGGCGTGTTGGTAGGCGGCCTGGTGGCCGGGATTGGGATCGGATGGTTCCTCGCTGTTGACCTGGAGCGTCCGCTGCGGCAAGCCACACAAGCGATCTTCCAGATGGCGGACAGGCAACCGCTGACAAAGTTGCCAGAACGGGGACCAAGGGAAATCCGGCAGTTGCTGCGTGCTTTCAATACGCTGGCGGAAAAGTTGCAGAGGCTGGAACAAACCCGCGAGCGATTGTTGGCCAATTTGGTGCATGAACTGGCTCGACCCTTGGGAGCGTTGTTCTCAGCGAGCCAGGCACTTGCCGGCGGCGCGGGGGAGGAGCCGGAGGTCCATCAAGAATTGCTTGAGGGAATATGTGGAGAAGTACGGCGCATGCAGCGCCTTCTGGACGAGTTGATCCAATTGTACAACCGGACGACCGGGCCGGTGGAACTGAATTGCAGGCCTACCGCCCTGCACCCATGGCTGGTTCAAAGCCTGGCTCCGTGGCGGGAGGCTGCGCACAGAAAAGGGCTACGCTGGCAGGCAGACTTTCCCGATGACCTGCCTACCTTGGAGATCGATCCTGACCGCTTGGCCCAGGCACTGGGGAACATCGTGAGCAACGCGATCAAGTACACCCCACCGGGCAGGAAAGTTAACCTGAGCGCAGGTACAGAAAACTCAATGATCTGGATCTGCGTGCGAGACTCCGGCCCGGGCATCGCCCCGGAGGAGCAGGAGCGTATCTTTGCTCCCTTCTATCGTGGCCCGGCGGAACGCCGCTTCCCGCAAGGGCTGGGCCTGGGCCTGAGCATCGCACGCGACTTGGTCACCGCCCACGGCGGCCACATCGAAGTGCAGAGTACCCCCAGCGCGGGGAGCGCCTTCACAATCTGGCTGCCCTGCCAGGCAGCCGTCAGCGAGTGACTTGGGAACACATACTCGTAAAGAGACCCGCCGACGGCCATCCTGGTCTTGAGGCAACCCTACGGAGGTTACGAAACTGCGCAAGGTTTCCCCTCAGTTTCTCCTCAAGGTAGACACAACCCCATGGGCGACGATTCGCCCTCCTGCCTATCACCTTTCATCTCTCATAAGATTCCCTTAAGGTTATCTGCAACTTGTCTTAAAGACAAACCCAGCATATTTGTAGTATACTCAATGTCATCAAG
>CAYQTW010000299.1:0-4650 GCA_964420485.1 uncultured Anaerolineales bacterium | reverse complement strand
GACAGTAAACAGTCCATATACAGATTTCGTGGCGCGGACGTGACTGTGTTCCGGCGCGTGCAGGATGATGTGGTGAACGCCAGGGGCCAGGCCGTCGCGCTCGACCTGACCTTCCGCGCGCACCGGGCGCTGGTGGAGGACACAAACCGGCTGCTCGCGCCCGTCCTCGGGGAAGAGGAACGTCCTGGGCGACCTTACCAGGTGCCCTTTGCGCCGCTGCGGGCACATCGGGCCGAGCCACGACCGGGCGTCGCCGCGCCTTTCGTCGAGTTCCACCTGGGACTGGCCCAACAGGCACACGAGGGACGGCAGGCGGCGGCGACCGGGCTGGCGACGCGCCTGATCGAGCTGCACGCGCAAGAGGCCATCGAGTGGAAGGACGTGGCGCTCCTGTTCCGGGCCTCAACCGCGTTCCCCGTCTACGAGGACGGGCTCGAACGGGCCGGTATCCCCTTCGTCACGGTATCTGGCCGGGGCTTTTACGACCGGCCCGAAATTCGCGATTTGCTGAACGCACTGCTCGCCATCGCAGACCCCACTGACGATCTGGCGCTGGTGGGCTTTTTGCGCTCACCGGCCGTCGGCCTGAGTGACGCGGCGCTCTATCTGCTGCGTTTCCCCCCCCCGGCGGCCGTCCCCAGGAATAGCCACAAGCCGTGCGCGATCTGGCCGGTACTGAACCATCCCGCGCTACCCGACATCGTGCCGCCGGACGACCTGCTGTGCGCCCTGCGTGGCCGTGACCTCGTGAGCGGCCTGCACGACCTGGCCGGCCGGGTATCGGTCGCCACGCTGCTCAAGCGGTTGTTGGACCTGACCCACTGCCGTGCCGCGCTGCAAGCAGTCGAAGGCGGGCTCCGCGCCCAGCGCAACGTGGATAAACTGCTGGCGGACGCGCACACCAGTGGGTTGGTGAGCGTGCGGGAGTTTGCCGAGTACGTCCGCACGCTGCGCGACGTCGGCGCACGGGAGAGCGAGGCCCCCACCGAGGCCGGAAGCGCGGTTCAACTGATGACAGTGCATAAAGCCAAGGGGCTGGAATTTCCCATCGTCGTCATTGCCGACGCCGCCCACGCCGGGCACGGCCGGACGGCGGGCATCCTGCTGGACGAGCAACTGGGCGTGACGGTGAACCTGCGCGACGACGACGATCACCGCCCGGCAGCATTTCGTCTGGCGGCGTTGCGCGACGCCGAACGCGACGAGGCGGAGAACCGCAGGCTGCTCTACGTCGCCGCAACCCGGGCACAGGAGAAACTGCTGGTCAGTGGGCACACAAAAATCCTCAAAGGCGGCGGGTTGAGCCTGAGTGGATGGCTCAAACTCCTGGGCCAGGTGACGGGGCTGGACGACGTGGCGGTTGCCGGAACGCCGGTCAATGCGCAAGAGATTGCGTTGGGAGAGGGTATCGGATGTGTGCTCTATCCGTGGCGGGAGGAGGATGAGAACGGGGGGACAAGGGGACAGGGGGACGAGGAGATCCCTGGCCCTGTATCTGCCTCTTTACCAGCGCGTCTGACGGATTTGGTAGCGCCACTGACGGCGCCGGCGACGGGGGTTGATCTGAAACTGAGTGTGCGTGAGCGCGATCCACCGCCCCGCGTGTGGCGCGTCGTGCCAACAGCCCAGCGGCCCGAAGGCCCGGCCTGGGTCGTGGGCAGCCTGGTCCATACCGGACTGCGCCATTGGCGCTTCCCCGACCGGCCCGGCCTGGAGGATTTTTTGCGTCCCTTTGCCCTGGAAGCCGGCCTGACCGATCCGGAGGAAATTCGCCGCACCATCGCCGGGGTCCGCCGTCTCCTGGCCCGTTTCCAGGCCCACCCCTTCTACGCCGAACTGGCCCGCGCCGAACGGCATCACGAGGTGCCCTACGCCGTCGAGGTGAACGGTGTTTCCAGGAGCGGCATCGTGGACCTGCTGTACCGGGCCGACGGCGGCTGGACGGTGGTCGAGTTCAAGACTGACGAACTAGGAGCCGAGGTCAACTTGGAGGCTCATATCCGGCGAGAAAAGTACGACGAGCAGGTGGGGGAATACGTCACAGCAATGACCTGTCTCCTGGGCGAGCGTCCGCGGGCGCTGCTGGTCTTTCTGAACGTGGGTGGGCAGGTCAATGTCATTGAGAGATGAGAACCAGACCTGCCAGGTTTTATGAGGCACTTTCGAACGGAAATACATTGTTAATCGTGTCGAATCTGGCTCACAAAAGCTCTGGCGGAAACCTGGCAGGTCTTTACAATCCTCGATGACGTTGCGCCCGGCACAGGTTCAACAGTGGGAGATTGTGATGGTGGCTGCTTTTCCTCCAGACGTCCGACCATCTTTTGCAATTCGGCATTGACCTGGCGCAAAGCAGACAGCAGGTGGGGCTGCGCCTCTTGCCAGACCTGTTCGCCCGCCACACGGGCCGATGCGACTACCTTTTCCGCCTCCTGGCGCACCTTTTGTCCCTCGGGCGAATCGCTGGCATCTTTGATCGCCTGGCCCACCTCGCCAACCATTGCCTCCAGGCCGGACTGCATATCTCGCAGGTGCTGACGGTTTTCCTCGCTCTCCCAGGCAGTGCGAAATGCCTGGGCCAGGCTCTCGCCCAGGGCCTGGAATTGCCCGCCGACTTGGTGCCAGGCTTCTTGGGTCGTTTGTTTTGCGGTCATGGTACAAATCCTCCATTAGCACCGACGCTAAAGTGGGCGTCGGGGGCGCGGCAGGCTCTTGCCCGCCGCCAATGATCTTGGGCACGACGAACACGGCAACGACGACGATGCAAAGGATCACAGTGATGCCCACCACCCACCATATCCAGCGCGGAGAACGGCGCGGCGGCGCTGGTGGCGCGGTAAAGGGTGAAGACATGGTCGGTGGCTGGGTGTAGGCCGGGGGTGGTGGTTGAGCCGGCGGCAGGGGCGTGGGCACCGTGGGCAATGGTCTGCCGCAACGGGGACAGAAGCGGGACCTGGGCTTGACGGTGGCCCCACAGGCGAGGCAGACAAGATTAGTGTACATTGAGGATGGCGGCAGGCTGGCCTGCGCCGGCAGGGATTGACCGCACTGCTTGCAGAAACGGGCGTGGGAGCGGTTTTCGAGACCACATCTTGGGCATTTCATCGGCAATCTCCAGAACTCGGATTTCAGGACAGCAACGGATCAGGACAATAACGGACTGGTAGGATCAACTTTTTCGTGGAATTTTAACGTCAACTGGCCGCAGCGAATGGTATCGCCACTGCGCACACGAACCGGCTGTCCGGGCAGTACCGGCACATCGTTGAGGAAGGTGCCATTGGTGCTGTGCAGGTCATCCAGTAGCCAGCCCTCGGGACGACGCAGGAGATGGGCGTGCTGGCGCGATACTCCCGCCCGGTCGCCACCATACGGCTCCAGGTCCACGTCAGGCGGCGGGGTGACGGGAGGGTCAGCCCGGCCAATCAACACTACCTCTTGCCAGGGAAGTGGGAGTATTGCTCCGGTACCCGCAACAACCAGGCGGGGACCGGTCGTGACGACAAAACTATTCAGTGGCATTGTGGTTTTGCTCAGTTCAGTGGGGGGGGAGGTAGCCCTGCCGCCGGCTCCAGGCAAGCGTGAAAGATCGTCTACCAACGCTTCCATAGTGGGATAGCGCGCCGCAGGAATACGCGCCAGCGCCCGCAGGATAATAGCCTCCAGTTCAGATGTAATGCGCGGGTTCAGGTGACGAGGAGGGACAGGGGGTTCACGCAGTCGCAGGAGCATCATCTCGAAAGGGGAATCGGCCTCAAAGGGAACGTGACCGGTGAGTAACTCGTAGAGCACAATGCCCAGGCCATAAATGTCGCTGCGATGGTCCACCTCTTCGCCAGCGGCCTGCTCGGGTGAGAGGTAGGCCGGAGTGCCGATGCTGGTACCGGGCTTGGTGATGCCTTGCTGACCGCCCAGGAGTTTCACCAGGCCAAAGTCGGCCAGCAGGGGCCAGTCGGTGCGGGCCAGGAGGACGTTGCCTGGCTTTACGTCGCGGTGGACGATACCCTGGGAGTGAGCATAAGTCAGGGCGTGACCTATCGGGATAACCAACGTCGCCACGTCCGGCCACTCCATCGGCCCCTCGGTCAGGCGGGCCTTGAGCGTGCCGCCGTCCACGTATTCCATCACGATGTAGGCGATTCCCTTTTCCTCACCGTAATCGTAGATAGTGAGGATGTTGGGATGCCGGAGGGCAGCGATGGCTTTGGCCTCACGGCGGAAACGATTCAGAAACTCACGGTCGCCCATCCCTGCCGTCATCAGCACCTTGAGCGCCACCCAGCGCTCTAGTTGAGGCTGGTAGGCGCGGTAGACCCGCGCCATCCCCCCCCGGCCGATTTCCTCGCTAATCTGATAGCCTCCCAGCGTACGTCCGATCCAATTCATATTTGCATCCCTCGTAGAGTTATCGTTGACTTGTCATCTTGCTCTAGCATCACCAACCCGCACACACAACTATACCCCTCAATCGCGATTTGCGCAAAGCCGGGTCACTTTTTCTCTCGACATCTTTGCGGTCTGTTAAAGGATGTGATACAATCAAAGTGTAAAGGAGAACTGCTATGGGAATCCAGGCCATGACCAAAGAACAGATTATTGTATCATCTCAATATTCTGGGGCACTTTTAACGTAGCCGCGCTTTCCATAGC
>CAYQTW010000298.1:0-4655 GCA_964420485.1 uncultured Anaerolineales bacterium | reverse complement strand
GCAATGAACTGCGGGCGCCCGAGTGGTGTGTGGTTGCCTCACGAACCGCAATCGTGTCTGTTTGCTGGGGGTTGAGGCAACGGATGGAAAGCGGATAAACGGATACGCCTCGCTCCTATCCACTGAGGGGCCCACCCATCCGCTTATCCGCTGCCTATCCGTTGCACCAGGCTCAATGCGCCGGTCGCGTCACCTCGTGGAGAGAGCAATGGCCGAGAAAAAGAAAGAGAAAAGCCCAACCCAATCCCAGGCATCCGCAAAGGCTGTTGACCTGAACGATCCGAGTCTCTACATCAACCGCGAGTTGAGCTGGCTACAGTTCAACAGGCGAGTGTTGGAGGAGGCGTTGGATGAGCGCCACCCCCTGTTGGAACGGGTCAAATTCCTGGCTATTTTCGCCAACAACCTGGACGAATTTTTCATGATCCGCGTCTCTGGTTTGCGCCGGCAGTTGGCGGCAGAGGTGCTGGAAACGCCTCCCGACGGCATGACGCCGGCCGAGCAACTGATGGCTATCCGCCAGGAATTGATACCCCAGTTAGCGCAGCACTCGGACTGTTGGCATAATGATCTGGTACCAAAGTTGCGGGCGGCTGGCATCAATGTGCTCCGTTACGACGAACTAAAGCGCAAGCAGCGCAAGTTGTTGCGTCGTTACTTTGAGCGAGAGATCTTTCCGGCCCTCACGCCCCTGGCCTTTGATCCGGGCCATCCCTTTCCCCACATCTCTAACCTCAGCATCAACCTGGCGGTGGTGATCAACGATCCACAGTCTGGCGAGCGATTTGCCCGTCTCAAAGTGCCTGGTGTGTTCCCGCGCCTGCTCGGCATCCCCAGCGAGGAGAAAGCCGAGAGTTACGAGAGCCTGGGGCTGGTAGAAGATATATCCACCAATTTCGTGTGGCTGGAAGAGGTAATCGCTGCCAATCTGGATCTGCTTTTCCCCGGCCTGGAGATAGTGGCGGCCTATCCTTTCCGCGTCACCCGCGACGCGGACCCAGAGATCGAAGAGGACGAGGCCGCGGATCTGTTGCTGGCTATCGAAGAGGGTGTACGCATGCGTCACTTTGGCTCTGCGGTACGGCTGGAAATAAACAATGCCGCGCCGGAGCGAATACGCAACATCCTGGTCAGTAACCTGGGCCTAGCTCCCTACCAGGTGCGTACGGTGGATGGGCCAATCGGTATGGCCAGCCTCATGGAGTTGACGAAAATCAACCGCCCCGACCTGAAGGATACCCCTTTCCTGCCGGCGGTGCCCCCACCTCTGACCACCGAAGAGGGTATCTTTTCTGTGATCAAGCGGCGCGACGTTCTGCTCTACCACCCCTACGACAGTTTTACGCCAGTGGTGGATTTCCTCCACGAGGCGGCCCGGGACCCCGACGTGTTGGCCATCAAGCAGACGCTGTACCGGGTCGGTCCAAACTCACCGGTCGTGGCCGCGCTGATGAAAGCCCGCGAGAACGGGAAGCAGGTGGCCGTGCTGGTGGAACTAAAGGCCCGTTTCGACGAAGAGAACAACATCGTGTGGGCGCGGGCGCTGGAGCGGGCCGGGGTACACGTGGTCTATGGGTTGGTGGGCCTCAAGACGCACACTAAACTGCTCATGGTGGTGCGCCGAGAGGGAGACGGCATCACCCGCTACGTCCACATGAGCACAGGCAACTATAATGACGTCACCGCCCGCGTTTACACGGACATTGGTTTTTTCACCAGTGACCCGGACATTGGCAACGACGTGTCCGACCTGTTCAACGCCCTCACCGGTTATTCCCTCAAGCAAGAATACCGCAAGTTGTTGGTGGCTCCAGGAATGATGCGGCAGGAAATCCTGGGTCGCATCGAGCGCGAAATCGAGCGGCATCAGCAGCACGGGGACGGCTATCTGGCTTTCAAGATGAACGCCCTGGTGGACAAAAAGTGTATCCAGGCGCTCTACCGCGCTTCGCAGGCGGGCGTGAAGGTGGATTTGCAGGTGCGGGGCATCTGCTGCCTGCGGCCGGGCGTGCCGGGAGTGAGCGAAAATATCACCGTCACCTCCATCGTGGGGCGCTTTCTGGAACATCCCCGCATTTACTACTTCCGCAACGGTGGCGAGGAAGAAATCCTGCTGGGCAGCGCCGACTTGATGCCCCGCAACCTCGACCGCCGCGTAGAGCAATTGTTCCCGGTGGAGGACCCAAATCTGCGCGAGTCGTTGTACCAGCACATCCTTCAGGTACACTTGAAAGACAACCTGCAAGCCCGACGGTTGTTACCCGATGGCGACTATGAACGGATGCAGCCGCAGGATGGTGAACCGGAGATGGATTCGCAGGCGTGGATGGTGGAACACCGAGGGCTGTGGAACGAAGAGGATTAGAACATGAAAGTGGCATTGATCGGGGACGTACACGCCAACCTGCCGGCGCTGGAGGCGGTGCTGGCCCACGCCCGTGAGCAAGGTGTAGAGGCGATCTGGAACGTAGGCGATTTCGTGGGGTATGGGGCCTTTCCCGACGAGGTAGTGCGGCTGCTTCGGAAGGAGGATGTTTTGAGCATCGTAGGCAACTATGACCTCAAAGTCCTACAATTCAAACAAAAGAAGGAAAAGTGGCGTAAGAAAAAACACCCGTCCAAGTACCTGGCTTTCAAGTGGGCCTACGAGAATCTCTCCAAAAAGAGCCGCAAGTATCTGCGCTTTCTATCTCAAGAGATACGGATGAAAATAAAGGGCCGGCGCATCCTGTTGACGCACGGCAGCCCCGCCTCGAACGAGGAACCTCTCACCCCCGACACCCCTGAGAAGCGATTGCGCAAGTTGGCACAGATGGCAAAAGCCGACGTGATTATTTGTGGTCACTCGCACCAACCTTTCGCCCGTGAGGTGGATGGCGTATGGTTCATCAACACCGGCAGCGTCGGCCGGCCCAATGACGGCGATCCCCGCGCCTGCTATGCCATCCTGCAGATCGAGGCGAAACAGGTTCAGGTGTCTCACTATCGGGTGGAATACGACGTGGAAAAGGCCGTCGCCGCGATTCGCGAGCGTGGCCTGCCGGATGACTTTGCGCAGATGACCTTGCAGGGGCGCAGTCTGGAAGATGTGCTGCAAGCAGCGGAGGCATAGGCAATGGCGAATGGAAGCGCCAACGGCTCGATTGAGCTCGCCGAAATCTCGTTGGCGTCCGTGGCCGCTGAGAACACGGATTTTAGGACATCAACGGATCGGTGCCTGCAGGCGGTGCTGCAGTTGGCGCAGAACTGCGAATACGAGATGGAGCACACTCACCAGGTGACGCGGCTGGCATTGCGACTGTTTGACGAACTGGAGCCCCTGCACGGCCTCGGCGCGGAGGAGCGCTTCTGGCTGCGCTGCGGCGCTCTGCTGCACGACATCGGCTTGATCAAAGGGGCGCGGAGACACCACAAGACCGCCCTGCGCATCATCCTCGACACGCCGCTCCTGCCATTCGACACACGAGAGCGACTCATCGTCGGCTCGATTGCCCGTTACCACCGCAAGGCACTCCCGAAGGAGGCACACGCTCATTTCGCCGCGCTGGACCCGGCGGACCAGCGCAGCGTGTCCATCCTGGCGGCGCTCCTGCGCGTGACCGACGGTTTGGACTATACACATCAAAGTCTCGTGCAGGACATTTCGTGTGAGGTTTCGCCGCAGCAGGTAATCGTGCGCTGCGGGGTACGTCGGGCCGCAGAGGTGGAACGGCAGCGGGCTTTGTATAAAGGGAATCTGTTGGAGCAGGTCTTGAACCGGGAGTTGGTCGTCGAGTGGCGGCTTGCCTGAAGGGCGCTGTGCGATGTCGGCAATCGGGCCCCTTGCCCGTGGTTATGCTCCCGTCACCACGAACACCGGTCTTACCGTGACCCCCGTGGCTTTATCCTCATAGACCTCCTCTCATCAATCTCCTCGTCAATCAGCATGAGCGACCCGTCGGCAGCATCCAGCAGCAATAGCCCTCTCCCACACTCACTCCGGCAACTCCTCCCATCGCCCCTCCAGTTTCTCCATCACCTGGGGCAGGGTGGTGTACTCCATCGCGTCCATCGGCAAGCGATGCGGCTCGAAGGGACCGTGGCGGCGCAGGTGATCGGCGATGGTGTTGCACAAGTGGCGGGCCTCGTCGAAAGAGGAATCGTCGAACATGTCGCGGGGCCCAACCAAAGGGCGCGGCGCTTGCCTTCCTCACAAGATTCTGTCACGGGTGATATTGTACGCGCTGGTGGTGTTGATCATGATCTGGACTTGGGCCCCCTTCACCTGGCTGTTCATCACCAGCATCTCGACGCAGGCCAAACTCGACCAAATTCCCATCCAGTGGCTGCCCAGTCCCCCTACTTTTGAACACTATACCGCCATGTTCGACCCCGCCAATCCCACGGGCGCGCTCTTCCTGGCCGCGTTGCGCAACTCCCTCGTCATCGCCGGCACGACCACTATCCTCTGCCTGGTCTTTGGTGTGTTGGCTGCCTACGCCCTGTCCCGCTTCGTCTTTCCCGCCAAGAATGTGTTGATCATGGGTATGCTTGCCACGCGCCTGCTGCCCACCATCGCTCTGGTCATACCTTTCTACGTCATCATTGTCAGTTACATTGACCCGATATTCCCCATGTTCGACACCAGGCACAATCTGGTCATCCTGTACATGTCG
>CAYQTW010000297.1:0-4667 GCA_964420485.1 uncultured Anaerolineales bacterium | reverse complement strand
CTGGATCCACGCTACGTGCCCGTCTTTGTGGACTTGCAGGGTATTTCGCTGCAAGGGCTGGACGAGATGCTACGGGGAATCGCCCGTCAGATCGCGCGAACGCTGTGCCGGCAGAAAGGAATTAGGCTGAACGTCCCCTCGCGTGACGAGTTCGCCAACGATCCGGGAGGCTGTTTCTGCGGGGACCTGCTCGACCCTGCTCTGGAGGCCCTGGGCGATGACCACCTGCTACTGATGCTGGACGAAGCCGCGCGGCTCTACGAGCAGGTGCAGGCTGGTCATCTGGAACCCCGCGTCTTTGACCTTTTACGCAGCCTAATCCAATACCATCCCCACCTCAACTTTATCTTTTCCATCGGCAGCGGGCTGGAGGAAATGCGCCGGGAATATACGCTCCTTTTCAACCTGTGTCAGTACCGCAAGATCAGTTTCCTCGACCGGGACGCAGGCATAGCACTCATCACCGAGCCGGTGAAGGGACATTACCGCTATGCGCCCGGCGCAGTGGAGCGCATCCTGGAGGTCACGCACGGGCATCCCTACTACACCCAATTGGTGTGCAACCGGCTGTTCGCCCGCTGGGCCCGCCAGGGGGGTGACGAGGTGGCAGTTTCCGATGTAGAGGCAATCCTCGGAGAAGCAGCCGAACAGGGCATGGCCAGCCTGCAATACACCTGGGAGGAGGCCTCGGACGCTGCCAAGGTCGTCTTGGCGGCACTGGCCGAACTCGTGGTAGACGCCAACCAGCCGGTCAGTCCAGACGATTTGAGAGCAATCTTTGCCACGCAAGAGATTGCCCTTTCGCGCCGCGCTGTCAGCGGGGCACTGCGAGAATTGGTGACGCGAGAGGTGCTGCGTCCCACCAACGGCGGTTACGTATTCACCGTGGACTTGATGCGGCTGTGGTTACAACAGTACCAACGGCTCGAATGGGTCAAGAGCAAAATCCCGGCCTCTGAAGAAGCAGAACCTCCCGCTAAGCGAGATTGGGTGCGAATGGCCCTGGTGGGCGTATCGGCAGTACTCTTGCTTCTACTGATTATTCAATCTGTGATCATCCAGCGTGACGAACTCAAGAGGCAGGCCACTGCCACGGCGATGGCAGACACAATGGCAGCTCTGCAGACTCAGATTGCGCAGGGTGCTGCCAGTGACATTGAGCGGCAAACCCTTGAGGCGCGCATGGCGTTGGTTCAGACCCAAATCGCGGAAGCACAGGCGACCCAACAGATTCCGACCAACACGCCTTTCCCGACTGCTACGCCTACTCCAACCAGCACGCCTACTCCGACACCCATGCCAAGCCCGACCGAGACGCCGACGCGCACGCCGAGCCCGACACTCACGGCTACTTCTACACTTGCTCCCAGAGCCACTCCACCGAGGTTGCTGTGGCCGCCACAGGGGGGCACGTATCGGAGTCCGATTACCTTTCAATGGCAAGGTTCTCTTGGTACAGGGCAAGCCTACCAGGTTACCATCTACCATGTGGCAAGCAGTTACACGCAGCAGAGCGATTTGCTTACGACTCCAAGATGGACTACTGACTTGCCGGCTGAGAGGTTGGGTGAGTGGCATTGGAAGGTAGCAGTGATCCAGAGCGAAGTAGAAATAGCCACCTCGATTGAGTGGGCGCTCTGGTTTGATCCCTTTGCTTCACCGTTGCCAACGCCGTCACCACAGAGTCAATAGCGGGCGGACTAGATGACGTGATGGCTTCGGAGTCATAAAACGGCACGGTGCAACCCAGCGCAGAGATAGAGCACGAGAAGTAGAAACCGAAAGGACAGTTATGTCTACCAACCCCTTCACTTACGGCAATCCCATCTCCGACCCGGCCCGTTTCTTTGGGCGGCGGGCCGAGGTGGAGCAAGTCTACACCCGCCTGCTCAACGCCGAGTTCGAGAGCAGTTCCATCGTCGGCGAGCGGCGCACGGGCAAAACCTCGCTGCTCAACTACATCGCACACCCGAACGTCGCCATCGCCCACGGGCTGGACCCGGCCCGTTATCTCTTGGTCTATGCCGACTTGCAGATGGTGGACCAGAAAACCACGCCCACGCGCTTTTGGGCCCGGCTCCTGCGCCGCATCAGTTGCAAGGTAAAAGACGACGAACTCGAGGCCGAGTTCAAGCAGGCCAGCGAGCAGCAGGAGATTGACAACTATACTTTGGATGATCTCTTCTATCTCATTGATGAACGCGACCTGCACTTTGTCCTGCTGCTCGACGAGTTCGAGAACGTCACCGAAAACACCAATTTTGGCACCGATTTTTTCTATGGCCTACGCGCCCTGGCGATCCACCACAACCTGGCCCTGATCACCGCCAGTAGACAAGAACTGATCACCCTATGCCACTCTGACGCCGTGCGTGCCTCCCCCTTCTTTAACATTTTCGCCAACATCAACCTGCCCGCCTTTGACGAAGAGGAGGCCAAAGGGTTGCTCAATCGGTCACTGGAAAAGACCAGCGTGCGTTTTACCCCCACGGAACTGACGTTGCTGTTCGACATCGCCGGCTACCATCCCTACTTTCTCCAGGCCGCCGCCCACTTTCTCTTCGCCGCGCACGCCAGAGGAATGGTGGCGCAGCAGCGAAAGACGTTCCTGCTGCGGGAATTCAAAGAGGAAGCGATCCCGAGCCTGGCCGACTATTGGCGCCACTCGGACGACAGCGAAAAGATTATACTCACCGCGCTGGCATTACTGGCACAGCAAGGAAAAGCGGGGGAGCGGCGGTTCTCATCGGACAAACTGGAGCAACTCTACAATCGCTCCGATCTGACCCTTTCGCGGCTGGAGAAACGCGCCCTGGTCACGTCCGGCGAGAAGGGATACACCCTATTCTCCACCGTGTTCGGCGCATGGATCGTCGCCGAGTTGACCGACGTGATGGCAGACACACAGTCGTACGAAGAGTGGCTGGCGGCTAACCAAAGCGCAGTACAACGCCTCTCTCGTTCAGCCCGCGACGAGGTGCGCGAGATATTGCCCCAGATCAAGGCTGGGTACCGCCAGTTCATCGTGGACTGGCTCTCCAACCCCCAGACATTGATCAGCGCGGTCACCTTGCTGCGGGGTGCGCTCGGCGGATGACTCAGCGTCCCATCTGCGACTACGAAGGCTCCGCCTACCGCGCCGACTTTTGGGGGCAAGGGCGGGAGTACGAGGACGCGGTCGAACGGGCCGCGTTGCGATGCCTGCTGCCCCCCGCCGGTCGCCGTCTCGTCGAGATCGGCGCGGGCTATGGGCGGCTCGCTCCCCTCTATAGCGGCTACGACGAGGTAGTGTTTTTCGACTATGCGCTCTCGCAATTGCGGCAGGCCCGGGAACTGTGGGGAGACGCCGGCCGCGGTGGCCGGCCGCGCTACGTCTACGTCGCCGGTGACTTTTACAAATTACCCTTCACCCCCGGCCTGTTTGACACAGTGACGATGGTGCGCACGCTCCACCACGCCGCCGACGCGCCGGCGGTACTGCGCGGCGTGGCCCAGACCCTGGCCCCTGGCGGCGCGTTCGTGCTCGAGTTCGCCAACAAACGCAACCTGAAGGCCATCCTGCGCTACCTGCTGCGCCGGCAGGACTGGTCGCCCTTTGACCGGCGGCCTGTCGAGTTCGTGAAACTGAATTTCGACTTTCACCCGGCCTGGATGCGGGAGAAACTGACCGGGGCCGGGCTGCGGGTGCAGAAAATTCGCACCGTCTCCCACTTCCGGCTTGGCCTGCTCAAGCGGGTGGCGCCCACGGGGCTGCTCGTAGCGCTCGACCGGTTGCTGCAGCCGACAGGCCCGCTGTGGCAACTATCGCCCAGCGTCTTTATGCGCTGCGCGGCCCGCGCCGACAAGCCCGCCGCGCCGCCGGGCGCTTTCTTCCGCTGCACCACCTGTGGTTCGACCAATCTGGTGGACGAGGGGGAGACGCTTTTTTGCACCGACTGTGGCGCCCGTTTCGCGGTGCGCGATACCATCTATGACCTCAAGACGCCACTCGGGGGAGGCGTGAGATGAGTTACGTGATTCGACGACCGTTGTTTGCTGACCTGATCTTTGACGAGCAGGGACAGATAGTGAAAACAGTCTACATCGGCGCGGTGCCCCACTACGTCGTGCCGGACGGGGATTTTCAGCGCCACGTCGAGGCCGAGCACGTGGATCGCCAGATAGTGAGACTGATGCAAGAGCGCATCCTGGCCATGCGTGATTTTATCACCGCCGGGGTGATCCAAATGCTCGGCCGGGAAGACCTGTTCACGCAGGCCTCGATTGAGCACGCCATCAAGAATATGGACCGCATCCTTGAACCGGGCAACGTGGATGTGGACGAACTGCGCACCACACTGTGGATGCTCAAGTTCCGCGCTATCGTGAACGTGCATGGTGACGTGGTGCGGCTTGACGTCCCCGGTTGGGAGGAAGAGGAGATTTGAGACTTGTTGCGGTATCCCGCCATAACGCAGACTTGACGACTCTGTTTTCTGTGGTACACTATACCCCTGTGTAGTATTTTCGCGTGTGGAGGTGAAAGAGATGCCCATCTATGAATATCGTTGTACCGAATGTGGTGAGAAATTTGAACTGTTCGTGCGTTCCGCTGCCAAGCAGACCGCCCCCACCTGCCCCAAGTGTGAAAGCACTCGAGTGCAAAAGGTTATCTCACTGTTTGGGGT
>CAYQTW010000296.1:0-4670 GCA_964420485.1 uncultured Anaerolineales bacterium | reverse complement strand
CCCAAAGCGGGGATGGTTCGACTATGCTCACCACAGGTTTGGCAATCCCCTCGGAGCAATAACAATTAGAGCCGCCCCATTGGGCGGCTCTGGTTTACACTAATTCAGCGGTGATAACCATCTGCCCAGCGGGCTAAGGCCCCTCCCTAATAACCAGGGTAAGAGCCAAGTTGGACAGGATGACTACCAAAGCGTGGGAATTTTTCATCATTAAAAACCTGTGTGGCTAACGTGGACAAGATTATACATCAACTCGCCAGGCTTGTCAAACCATGCAGTTGGCCCGCATGTCTGCCCAAGTAAACAAAAACCCCCTGCCGACAGTGGACTTTTTAATGGACGGCGCGGTAAGAGTGTGTGATACACAATAAGCGCACAACCGATGTCTACCATATCCTTTCTACACGCCAAACTGCAAATCCCCCCATCGCTCTCTAGACTGGTATCGCGCCCGCGTCTGACCAAGTGCTTGCGGAAGGGACTCACGTACCGCTTAACTCTTGTCTCCGCCCCCGCTGGCTACGGCAAGACCACACTCCTCACCCTCTTCGCCGCCGAAACAGACCTGCCGCTTGTCTGGTACACACTCGCACCCTCCGACAACGACCCCGCTACCTTTTTTGATTATCTCATCACTGGCATCGCTGCACAGCGGGCCGGCTTCGGCGCTGTCACCCGCCCACTGTGCTCTGACTCAAGAGCCCTGGGACGAGGAAGCCACTCTCGTTCTGATGCGATCCTATGCCGCTCTGGGGAACACCCTCGCTGTCCTGCGAACCTACAAGGCGCATCGTGACCGGTTGCAACGTGACCTGGCCCCCCCCGCGCGACGATCTGACTACCTTCTACGAGCAACTCCGCCGCCGCTAAAAATCAGGGCGCGGCCACCGCGCCCCTACCACATTGCCTCCTGCTTCCTGCCCCTTTGTCACCCGTATGTCACACCCATCTGCTATACTTGTGCCAGATCAGCCCCACCGATCAGAGGAGCAAATGGACCACCGGGAAACTTTTGTCTTGACCCTATTTTGTGACCCGCAGCGCAGCGCCGAACTCGGGGGACGGTTGCGCCACGTCGCCAGCAACCGGGAGGCCACCTTCAAAAGTTTGGAGGAACTGACCGGATTGTTGCGCCAATTCGTGATAGACGAGGAGGAAACACGAGATGACAAAAAAGGCACGTAACTATCCAACTTTCGTGAGCGTTCTGCTCATCCTGTCAACACTGCTCACGCCACCGTTCCTACCGATCCAGGCGGCCACTTTACCATCTCTCATCCGCCTGCAATATGCCACCTTTAACCCCCTGGCCGGTGAGCCCGACGTCCCCGCCGAACAGCGGCTCGACGTCCAGACTGACCACCCAGCCACCTACCTGCTCCAGTTCGCCGGCCCCGTGTGCGACGACTGGAAAGCGCGGGTAGAGACGGCCGGCGTCCGTCTCTAGTTCCAGTGGCGATTGGCAGCAGTTCCAGCGCAGCCTGTCGGCGGCTGAGATGGCTACCATCAAAGGCCAGACCGTCCGCCTGCGCCTGCGCCTCAATAATGCCGATTACGACGACCTGCTGATAGACGACGTGAGTTGGCAGATTTGCACCGGCGGCGCCCCGCCCCAAACAGGTGGCCCCTTCCGCTTCACCCTGGCCTGGACTGACTATCCCGGCACTCCCGGCGCGGCCAAGGCTCTGGTCAATGACCTGGATTTGGAGATCATCGGGCCCGATGGTACGCACTACTATGGCAACGCGGGGCTTTACACCTCCGGCCAGTGCCTGCGGGGCGGCCAGTGGGACGCCTGCAACAACGTCGAAGGGGTCATCATCCCCGACGCATCCTACGGCACCTACACCGTCATCGTCCACGGCTACAACGTGGCGCAGGGGCCGCAGCCCTTTGCGCTGGTCGCCTCCGGCGACAACCTGCGCGAGGGCAGCAGCCCGCCACCGACCTACGACAACTTTGTCTACCTGCCGTTGGTGCTCAGAAACAAGTAAGGCGGGATGCCATCCCGCCCTACCCCAGCAAACGTTCAAGGGGTGAGGTAAAATGACACGTAATCAAAGATCGTATTTGTTTACCGCCTCGTTAGTCGGCGCAGCGGATGAACAGCGGATAAACGGACAAGGACATCCGCTTATCTGTTTCTCGTCCGCTGCCCCGATAAACAAAAAAAGGTCCAAGTGGTATATCACCATCGTATGCCTTATCGCCCTCCTGGCCGGCCCCGTCTACGCCGGCAGCAAACTCCTCGGCGTCAACGTCCAGGTCACGGACAGCGGCGCCGGTTTCGACGTGGGCTATCCCGACGTGGCCGCCAACGGAAACACCGTGTATGCCGTCTGGCTGGATGACCGCGATTCGTACAATGAACAGGATGTGTTCTTTAGCAAGTCCACAGACGGTGGGGCCACCTGGGGTAATAATGTCAGCCGAGTCGCAGGCGGTGAGTGGCGGCGACGCTCAGACGTACTATACCGACAACGATTTGGTGGAGAGGTTTAGCCTGGCGGCCGACGTGAACTATTTCGCCCGAGTCGAGACGCGCACGTACTATGGGACGGAGCCTGGCGAGTGGTGCAAGGCATGGGAGCCTCGTTACGGTCAGGTGAACGGCGACGACATCTACGCGGACATCCACGCCATCGCTCTGGAGGCGGGCCTCTCACCCGATCGTCGCTGGCTGGCTTATGCCAAGTATGGTTATTGCACCGGCTCGGCTCTTTACAACTATGCCCAGCCACTTCTCTGCCTGGTGGATCTGAACAGCCAGGAGAGGACCTGCCGCAGCGACGTGGGCTACCATGACCCGACCTTTGCCCCTGGCGACAACACGCTGGCCTTTGCCGCGAACTATACTGGCCAGTACGAAATCTGGAAGGCCACCGTCAGTGCCGATGGCAGCCTCTCCAACCTGACCCAGTTGACGCGGGGCGCAAGCGGCCTCTGGTCCCGCGCCCCGGCCTGGTCCTCCGACGGCAACTGGCTCATCTTTCACCGCGATACCGACCCCAGCGAGGGCGAGAGCCTGAAACTTTGCGCCGTCCAGTCCGATGGCTCCAAACTGCGGGCGCTGAACGTCTCCGGCGGGGAGCCGGCCTGGTATGGCGGCGGCAGCGCCCCGCCGGTAATCTATGACCACTTTATCTACTTGCCGTTGACGTTGAGGAACCAGTAAACAACACAAAAGGAGATTCCAATGAATACCAATCGTCTTTTTCTCACCCTTGCCCTAGGGTCGGCTCTGACCCTGGGCGTGCTGATATTCGTAAATGTACAGCCATTGGAGGCTGAGACCCGCGCCGGCACTGGCGTCTACTACGTCGCCTCCACCGGCGACGACGCCAACGACTGCATCACTGTCACCGCCCCCTGCCGTACCGTCCAGGCAGCGGTGGACGAGGCGTCCAATGGTGACGAAATCCGCCTCGCCGGATACAGGCCCGGCGATTTCACCGGCGTCTACACCGACGTCAACGGCCGGGGTGGGCTGGCCCAGGTTGCCTACATCTCCAAGAGCCTGACCCTTTCCGGCGGCTGGTACTGGTACGACCGGGGAGGGCTGGTGATCGGCCGCTCACCCGCATACTACCCCAGCACGATTGACGCGCGTGGTCTGGGGCGGGGCATCGTCATCTCCGGCCCGGTCACTGTCACTGTGGACGGCCTCCATGTCACCGGCGGCGACGCCACCGGCCTGGGCGGGGTGCCGATGGGACCAGATGAGTACGACGCCGGGGGCGGCCTGGCTGTCTTTTCCGCCACCGTCTCCCTGGTGAGCGATGTCATCAGCGGCAACCTGGCCAGCACCGCCGACACCTTGATCTACTGCGGCGGTGCGCTGCTGCACGGCGCGTCGGGTCTGATCAGTGATACGATCTTTGCCCACAACCTGGCGGCCACAGCGAATTACGGCGAAGGTGGCGGGATGTGTATCTTTCGCAGCCGGGACGTGACCGTGCAGGCCAGCCGCTTCCTCAGCAACAGCATCTCATCCGGCAGTGGCGGCGGCGACCTGGGCGGTGTAGGTGGCGGCCTCTCGGTCTGGAGCAGCACGCTCGTCACCATCGCCGACAGCCTCTTCCAGGGCAACCGCATCCGCTGCCCGACCTGCGACGGCAACGGGTATGGCGCCGGCCTATCCCTGTGGGAAAGCAGCGCCGTCATCACGGACAACCAGATTGTAGGTAATGACGCCACCGCCCAGAGCGGCTTTCATCTCGGCGGCGGGCTCTATGTCTACAGCAGCACCGCCACCCTGAACGCCAATCATATCTCTGGCAACATCGCCACGTCTGGCGGCGGGATGGTACTGAGCCAAGCCCCCAACGTCACGCTGGAGCACAATATCGTGTTTTCTAATACCGCCGATATGGGCGGAGGGCTTTACCTGCAGAGCAGTAACAACGTTACCCTCCGCGACAATGTCCTGCACGCCAACACGGCCCAGCGGGGCGGCGGAGGGCTCTATGCCACTCTCAGCGATGGCATCGTGCTCGACGGCAACACTGTCACGGCCAACACTGCCACAACAGACAGAGGCGGAGGCGTGTACCTGTGGGCCAGTGATGGACTGGTGCGGGCCAACACCCTGAACACCAACCGCGCCCACACCGGCGGCGGCCTGGCGTTTCTCAACGGCAATCTCACACTGGAAGGCAATACCATCCTTT
>CAYQTW010000295.1:0-4689 GCA_964420485.1 uncultured Anaerolineales bacterium | reverse complement strand
TAGCCGGCTTCTTGTCCAACAGATAGACCTTGAAACCGGCCTCCGCCAGGTCGAGCGATGCCTGCATACCCCCAATACCCGCGCCGGCGACCAGCACCGCGCCAACTATATCTTTGCCATTATCGGAGAATTCCACCGCCATCCCCTTACTTGTTTAGAACTCGCCCGAATGATCCACCAGCCGCAATACCAGCACCGCCATGTCGAGGGTCTCTCCGTCGCTGGTGAGGAAATAGTCCCGCAGTGTGACCTCGTGCCGGTAGCCCAGGTCCTCGAACGCCTTGATGACCTGTGGTTGCGTGGTCACGATTTCGGCGTACAACTGCTGCAACCCTATCCGCCGGGCGATGTCAATCAGACAGCGCAACATCAGCAGACCAATGCCCTGGTGACGGTGGGCGCGGTCGAGGAAGATGCGCACCCAAGCAATGTGGCGGTGATACCGCTCGCCAAAGTGCAGCGTGGCGTCCCCCACGATCTGGCCGTCCACGACGGCCACCAGCGGGAAGACACGCTTCAAATCCAGACTGTCCACCCAACTCTCGACCACGGCCTGGTCGCCAGCGTCGCTGCGAAAGTACTCCAGGTCCTCCTCCGTTGCCCGGGCGAAGAGGTCAACCAATCCTGCTTTGTCTTCCTGCGACAGCGGGCGCAGCAACAGCCGGGCGCCGTTAGGCAAGGTTTTCACGTGGCGATAACGCACCAATTGTTCCCAGACATCCATCATATCCTCACCTCCACTTTACTCTGACTTTGTCTTCTGCATTGCTTTCCACACCAACTCCACCACGTCCATCACGCGCGTACGCGCGCGACGGGCTTCCTTATGCTTGCGTACCGCTGCCGTCAGTGTGCGCTCGCACTGCTGGCAGGCGGAGGTGATGACCTGGGCCTCGATCTCGCAGGCCCGGTCAATCCGCCGCAGCGAAACTTGGGAGACGACGTCTGGATCGAAACTCTCCAGGTTGCCCCCCCCACCGCAGCACTCGGATATCTGCCCGGAACTGCTCATTTCCACAAAGGTAAGGCCGGGGATGCTCTGCAACACCCGGCGCGGCGCTTCGAAAACGTCGCTCTTGCGCCCCAGGTCACACGGGTCGTGATAGGTCACCCGCAGGTTCATCCCCTTCGGCAAGCTCAGGGCAGGCTCCCCCAACTCGATGTCTCCCTGCGCGATCAATTCATCCAGCAACTCTGTGGCGTGCAGCACCTCCAAGCCGATCTCCTCCCCCAGGACTTTTGGATATACAAACTTCCACATGTGGTAGCAGGAGGGGCAGGCGAAGGTGACGCGGGAAGCGCCGAGTTCCTTGACCTGGGCCACGTTGTGCTGGATCAGCGTCTTGGCCTGTTCCAATCGTCCCATCGAAAGCAGAGGGTAGCCGCAACACCACTCTTGCCCTCCCAACGTGGTAAAGTCAACGCCGCTCGTCTCCAGGATCGAGGCCAGCGCCTGGGGCACACGATAACTGCGGGGGAAGAAAGACGCGACACAGCCGACAAAGTAAACAGTCTCGGCCCCCTGTTTGCCCTCCAGTCCAGCCGGTATGCGCTCCAGGTTCTGGCTCCAGATCAGCCGGTCGGCATTGTCGTCGCCGCTGATGTTATGCGCGGTCGTGATGGTCTGGCTCAGACTGTTGAGGCGTCCGATGCCGGTGCACAGCCGGTCGTCAATCACCGTCTCTGGCCGCTGCACCAGGTAGTCGGCCAAGAGTTCGCGCAGTTCCTGGCAATCTTCCGCCCGGTAGCCCTCCTCTTCCGCCACCTCCTTGAGCGCGATCATCACCTCGTTGATGTCAATCTCGTTGGGGCAAAACGCGCCGCACATCTCGCACCCCAGGCACAGCCAGGGGTCTCGGCTGGCTAAAAGCCGTTCCCGCTGCCCAAACTGGATCAGGCGCAGGATGCGATCTGGCCCGTATTCCATCGCAAAAGCGGCCGGACAGCCGGCGGTGCATTTGTGACAGTGGTAACACAATTGTGTGGTTTGCCCACTGAGGTCATTCACCTGTTTGAGAAAGGAGGTTCCCATAGTTTGTCAATCTCCCGTTTCACTGTATTGGTAGATTGGTACATTGGTACACTGGTAACACAAACCAACTACCAATTTACCAGTTTCCCAATCTACCAGTTTCCCAATTTCCCAACCTACCAACTCACCACATCCGCCATCGCCAGAATCTGCTCCGGCGTCCAATTGTGTATTCGGCTGGCCTTGTTGGGACAAGCCACGACACAGGCTCCGCAGTTCTGGCACAGCGCCGCGTTGACCATAGCGACACCCCAGATAGGGTCAACCTGCCGCGCCTCGTAAGGGCACGCCTCCACGCACACGCCGCACCCAGAGCACAACTGCTCGACGACATAAGCCACCATTGGCTCCTGGGTCATCTCGTCCTGTGAGAACATCTTGAGCACTTTGGCCGCCGCGCCCGAGGCCTGCGACACTGTCTCCGGGATGTCCTTGGGTCCCTGGGCCGCCCCGGCCAGAAACACCCCCGCCGTCAGGCTCTCGACGGGGCGCAACTTGGGGTGCGCCTCGCTGAAAAAGCCATCCTGGTTCACGCCGGCCCGCAATGTCTGCGCCAACTCGAGTGCCTGGCGGCTAGGTATCATCGGCGTCGCCAGCACCACCAGGTCGGCCGCCACCTCCACCGGCTGACCGCTCAACGTGTCGGCCCCCCAGACGATTGTCTTTCCATCACGGGCGAAAATCTTGCTCACCTTGCCCCGCAGGTACAGGATGTCAAACTGCTCCATCGCCCGCTGAACGTACTCGTCGTACCCCTTGCCCGCGGAACGGATGTCAATGTAAAAAACGTAAGCCTGTCCCTCCGGCACGCGCTCCCTGAACATCATGGCCTGCTTGGCGACGTACATGCAACAGACTTTGGAGCAATAGGGCACGCCCCGCTCTGGGTCACGGGAGCCGGCGCACTGGACGAACACTACCTCGCGGGGTGTCCGGCCGTCGGAGGGCCGCCGGATACCTCCCTCGTCTCGCAGCATCTCCTCGAACGCCAGCCCGTCCACCACGTCCGGGATCTCCGCGCCACCATACTCGGGCAACCGCTCCAGCGGGTAAGCGTCCCAGCCCGTCGCCACGACAATCGCGCCTACTTCATAGGTTCGTAGATCCGTAGATTCGGAGTTCGTAGATTCGGCCTGCTTCAAAGTTCCAAGTTCCGAATTTACGAGTACTTCGAAATTCCCCACGTACCCCTCAACCCTCACCACCTGCGCCCCGGTCAACACCTCGATATGCGGGTGATTGAGCACCTGATCAATCTTGCGCTCCAGCAAATCGGGCGCGGCGGTGAAATTGAGATAGGTGCCGCTGAGGTGGGCCATCTTGCCGCCCAGGTGTGCCTCCCGCTCGACCAGCACGACGGGAAATCTGGCGCTGGCAATGTCCAGCGCGGCCTGTATCCCGGCAATCCCCCCACCGATGACCAGCGCCCGCTTCGTCAGCGGCAGATGAAACGGTCCAAGTTCCTCGTCTCGCCTGACTTTTTCGACGACGGTACGCACGATCTCGATGGCCTTTTCCGTGGCGCGGCCCGGCTCGTGTTCGTGTACCCAGGAGCACTGCTCGCGGATGTTGGCCATCTCGCAGCGGTAGGGGTTCAATCCCGCCGCTGACGCCGCCCGGCGGAAAGTTTTATCGTGCATGAGAGGTGAGCAGGCGGCGACGATAACGCCATCCAGGTCGTGTTCCACGATAGTATTCCTGACCAACTGCTGGCCGGGATTGGAACACATATACTTGTACGTGGTGGCGTAGGCCACATCCGGGTGCTGGCCGATCTCCTCGGCTACCCGTTCTACGTCCACCGTGCTGGCGATGTTGATGCCGCAATGACAGACGAAAACTCCGATACGACTCACTCTACCTCTCCTCCAGATTTGGTCGCCTTAATCATCCCTGTCCCTCGCAATTCGCTTCGCTTTTGACAGCCCATCCCGTTTATGGTATACTATTTCCAGCGGGTGGCCAGTGGCGTTCCTATCCTTGACCGGACGGCTCTCCCTGGCAAATAGGCTGAAGAAGCCTCCCCGCAGGTCTCATGGGCCGATGATCTGCCTCAGCAGGTCATCGGCCTTTAGTGTTCTATCAGCCTTGGCCTTTCCCCGATAAATGGCCAGGGCTTTTTTGTGTGCCCGTGACTTTTTACCCACTTGTCCGAAGGCAATGTCGTCGGGGGAGATATCTGGCCTGTCCTGTCGTAGCCAGTAAAGCAGCATGGCTTTGATATTCGCCTCGTGACCAGTGTATTCCGTATCAATGGTGACTAACGCCCTTGGCGGCAATTCCCGGATCAGATAGTAAAGAGCTGTAGTGAACAATCGTATATGAATCAGCTTACGACTGAGCCGCTCGAAGCGTTGGTGCATAGCCTTGATAGCGGCCCGCTTCTCCCTGCCGGGGATGCGAATCGTGTAGTCCTTGTCATTGCTCAACGCCAGGGCGGTATCCCCGCTGCACTCGATCTTGTTGCTTTGGTCTACCTCGTACATAGGGTTGTTCAGTTCTCGCCGTGTAGAGCCGCACCGGCCTGGAAGAGCCGGTGCTGGATTGTTTCCTGACCCAGCACCGCCTGTTTTACGGCGGTGCGACTTGCCCAATTCAACCTATCAACTGAGAACTGAACAGCCCTGACCTCGTACACGGGCTCCGCCTTTCGGTTG
>CAYQTW010000294.1:2799-4714 GCA_964420485.1 uncultured Anaerolineales bacterium | reverse complement strand
CATAAAACCTGGCAGGTCTGGTTCTCATCTCTCAACTTGACATTGATTGCTCAGGTAATACTATACCACATTTCTATATCTCTTGTCAACTCCCAAAATTGTGTAATTCCAAACCAGGGTTTCGTAGCATTGACTTTGGCGCAATGTTGCGCTATACTCTGCGTCAGGCAAAGACGCCTGCTCGACTGCATACGGGAGGGACATTCACCTATGCTGGACGTGTCCGGTACTCTATTTCGCGAGTTCTATCAAGCCGCGTTCGAACCTACTATCCCGTCGAGCAATCGGTCGAGCAGGCACTGGCGGTCATTGAGCGCGGAGTTGCCTTCCTTCAAGCCGCTAATCCTGGTGGGATAGAGTTGATGCCACATGAGCCGGACGTTGGAAAGTGCCACGCCCAAATGAAAAACCCCCTGGGATAGGGGGAACAGCCTAGACTTTACGGCACCCACCAATACTGGCAGTATTCGGTTGTACTTGACGCTATTGTATACCTTTGAGTTACCCCTGTCAAGCCGAAATTGCTATCCACGACGTGATGTTAGTTTGGTGATTGCCGATTTGGCTAGACCTAGAACAAAACGTGGAGGATGATTGAGATGAAAGACGATCAAGCAAAGGCGATATGGACTATAGAGGCCGACGCGCCACTCCAGTCGGTCCTCGATCAGCCAGACGCGCCGCCACTCCTGCGCCAGACGCTCACCGGCGCGCTCTCCTGGCAGACGCGCAACGAGACGCCGGTACGCAAGGCGCTAAAGTCGCCGCGTATCGCGCTCCAGTGGGTGGCGGCACTGCTGGCGCTAGGGGCCACCGTCACTGTAGAGGGAGAGGCCGGGCCAGAGGAGGTGCCCCTGGCGGTAGGGGCGGGGTCACCCCGCCCCCACGCCCTGCACGTCCCCCGCGCAGAGGGGACAAGATGGGGCGCGGCCCACGTGGCCCGCACCCCGGCCGACGAGCCCATCGTCGCGGCGGTCGCCGTCGTCGAGATGACTGGCGGTGTCGTGCAGCAGGCCCGCGTCGCGCTCACCGGCGTCTGGCCGGAAGCGGTGCGCCTGGCCGAGGCCCCCGCCCGTCTGGTGGGTGGCCCGCTGGACGAGGAGCACATCCGAGCGGTGGCGGAGGCCGTGGAGGAGAAGGTCGCGCCCACAGGGGACTTTAGGGGTAGCGAGGAGTATCGCCGGGCGATGGCGGGCGTGCTGACCCGTCGCGCCCTGGAACAGTGCTTGCATCAGGAGGAGGCACGAGATGAGTAACGACGAGACCCTTCGACGTCGCTCAGGACAGGCCCACGCCATCACACTGACGATCAACGGTGAGGAGAAAACCCTGTCCGTGCGCCGTTCAGAGACGTTGCTGGATGCGCTACGCCGCGCCTCTTACACTAGCGTTAAAAACGGCTGCAAGACGGGCGACTGCGGCGCGTGTACCGTCCTCCTGGACGGGCAACCCGTACACAGTTGTATGACCTCTGCCGTCGAGGCCGAGGGGCGGGAGGTGACCACCGTCGAGGCATTATCTTCCGACGACCGGTTGCATCCCATTCAGCAAGCATTCATCGAGACCGGCGCTATCCAGTGCGGCTACTGCACCCCGGCCAAAATCCTGGTGGCCAAGGCGCTGCTCGACCACAACCCCGACCCCACGGAGGACGAGATCCGCGAGGCGCTGAGCGGAAACCTGTGTCGCTGCACCGGCTATGTCAAGACCGTGCAGGCGGTGCAGCGGGCCGCAGCGATCTTGCGCGGCGAGAAAGTAGAGCCGTTCGTGCCCATCAAGGCGACGTTGGCCCCGGCCGAGTCGCCCGCCGAATTGTTGAGCCAGTGGCACGGGCAAGGACAAGCTGGGCAAGGGCAAGCCGGGCAAGGGCAAGCTGGGCAAGGGCAAGCTGGGCAAGGGCAAGCTGGGCAAGGGC
>CAYQTW010000294.1:0-2699 GCA_964420485.1 uncultured Anaerolineales bacterium | reverse complement strand
AAGGGCAAGCTGGGCAAGGGCAAGCTGGGCAAGGGCAAGCTGGGCAAGGGCAAGCTGGGCAAGGGCAAGCCTTGCCCCTACTGGTTATCTCCCCGCCGGAGATGGAGCCGCTGCACGTCGTCGGCCAGCCGGAGCCCAAGGTGGACGGTGTCAAACTGGCCGCCGGCCGCCCCGTCTTTACCGACGACGTCAAACTGGAAGGTATGCTCTATGGCGCACTCCTGACCAGCCCGCATGCCCACGCCTGCATCAAACGCATAGACGCTAGTCGCGCCCGTGCCCTGCTCGGCGTCCACGCCGTCCTCACGCACGCTGACGTCCCCCGCGTCAAGTACGCCTCCGGCGGGCAGAGTTACCCCCAGCCGCCGCCCTTTGACCAGGTCAGCCTGGACGACAAAGTGCGCCACGTCGGCGACCGGGTAGCCATCGTTGCCGCCGAGACGCCGGAACTAGCGCGGCGGGCATTGCGGCTGATCGAGGTAGAATACGAGATACTGCCCCACGTTCTTGATCCCGAAGAGGCAATGGCCGAGGGCGCGCCGGTCATCCACGATGAGCCAGACACGGAGGACATCTACGACCGGCAGCGCAACATCGTCCATCACATCGAGGCCGAGATCGGCGACCGCGAGGCTCAGTGGGCGCGGGCCGACCACGTCTTTGAAGGGGAATACCGCACGCCGCAACAACAGCAGGCGCACATTGAGCCGCACGTCTGCATCACCTACTGGGACGAGGACGGGCGGCTGGTCGTGCGCACCAGCACGCAGGTGCCCTTCCACATCCGACGCATGCTCGCTCCCCTCATTGGCCTGCCGGTCAAGCAGATCCGGGTGGTCAAGCCGCGCATCGGCGGAGGGTTCGGCAACAAGCAGGAACTGATCCTGGAGGACCTGTGCGCCCACCTGACCATCGCCACGGGCCGGCCGGTGCGCATGGAGTACACGCGCTATCAAGAGTTCGCCAGTTCCCGCAGCCGGCACCCACAGATCATGCGCTACAAGATCGGCGTCACCGAAGAGATGGAGGTGGTCGCCACCGAACTGTATCTCATCGGCGACACGGGCGCCTATGGCACTCACGGCCTGACGGTGCAGATGGTCGGCGGGCAGAAGGGGCTGACGCTCTACAACACGCCATATTCCAAGTTCACTTGCGATGTGGTCTACACCAACAAGCCCACGCCGGGGGCCTACCGGGGCTACGGCGCAATGCAGTGCTTTTTCGGCCTCGAGACGCTAATGTCCGAGATCGCCGACAGGATGGGCTGGGACGTGGTCGAATTCAAGCGCCAGAACTGGATCAAGTCGGGCGAAGAATTGTTGCTGGCCAAGGCCCTGGGCGAGGGGCGCGAGGGGTTCAAGCAAATCATTCGCTCCAGCGGCCTGGAGCAATGCGTCCAGGTGGGGCTGGAGGCAGTAGATTGGTATGGTAAAAGAGGGAAAAGTAGACAGGGAAACAAGGAGACAAGGAGAGGGATCGGGATGGCAGTGATGTTGCACGGCAGCGGCATCGCTGGGCTGGACATGGCGAGCGCGACGATCAAGATGAACGACGATGGCTCATTCAATCTCCTGGTCGGCGCGACCGACCTGGGCACCGGCTCCGACACCATCCTGGCGCAGATGGCGGCTGAGGAATTGGGCGTTCCGGTGGAGGACGTGATCGTCTATTCCTCGGACACTGACTTTACTCCCTTCGACAAAGGAGCCTACGCCTCTAGCACCACCTACATCAGCGGCGGCGCGGTGCGCAAGACGGCGCTCAAAGTGGCCGAGCAGATCAAGGAGCACGCCGCGTTGATGTTGAACTTGGAGAGCACTGAGGAGCTCACGTTGCGCGACCGCCAGGTTTTCGCACCTGATGGCCGCTCGCTCACGCTGGAGCAGGTGGCCTTGAGCAGCCTGCACCAGCAGAACCAGCACCAGATCATCGGTAGCGCGTCCAACATGAGTTACGAGAGCCCACCCCCCTTCGGCGCCCAGTTCGTCGAACTGACGGTGGACACGGAGACCGGTCAGGTCACGGTGGAGCGGGTGCTGATGGTGGTGGACGCCGGGCGGGTGATCAATCCCATCACCGCCTCCGGGCAGGTGGAAGGTGGGTTGGCGCAAGCGGTGGGCTTTGCTCACTGCGAGGAGATGGTCTACGATGAGCAAGGCCGCCTGGTCAACCCACGCTTTGGCCCCTACCACGTCTACAAGGCCAACGAGATGCCCAATCTGGAGGTCATCTTTGTGCAGACAGACGAGCCGACCGGCCCGTTTGGAGCCAAGTCTGTCGCCGAGATCTCGATGGACGGCATCGCCCCGGCTATGGCCGACGCCATCCACGACGCGACGGGCGTCTGGATCCGGGAGTTGCCCTTTACGCCAGAGCGGGTGTGGCGGGCGCTGTAGAACATGGATGTGCGGGATTATCGGATCGGATGAATCCGATAATCCTGCCAATCCGCTGTTTTCTTGGCATAATCTGGCGATTGTAGTACACTGTATCCCGAGTTCATGTATCTGCTCAATAAAGTGGGGCGAGACCTTGATCACAAGTCTGTCATTCTGAACCGGAGCGCAGCGGAGGTGAAGAATCTCGCCTTGGATAGGCAGTTTGTGTACTGTAACGTGAGATTCTTCGCTTCACTGCGTTTCGCTCAGAATGACACTGGGATGATTATTTGGTTGCCCCCAAATATTGAGATGATA
>CAYQTW010000293.1:0-4723 GCA_964420485.1 uncultured Anaerolineales bacterium | reverse complement strand
GCGGTTGATCCTGATAGACGGTGACGTTTTCGAGGAGCACAACCTCAACCGGCAGATATTGAGCGCCGAGGCGAAACTGGGTACGAGCAAAGTCCAGGCCGCGCGGCAGCGCGTCGCCGAGGTCAACGGCGCGGTGGAGGTGATGGGGCACGCGGTGGCGCTCACCCGCGTGAACCTGCCTCGGCTCCTGGAAGGCGTGGATGTGGTCGTGGACGCGCTCGACCGGTTGCCCATGCGCCTGGTGCTGCAAAAGGGAGCGCAGGCGCTGTCCATCCCGATGGTACACGGAAGCATTGCCGGCTTCCTGGGCCAGGTGATGACGATATTCCCCAAAGATGCGGGCTTGCGCAGCCTGTACGGCGAGGGGGACGACCTCCCGGAGCAAGGGCTCGAGGTGCAACTGGGGTGCCCGGCCGCGACGCCGATGGCAGTGGCGGCATGGGAGGCGCAGGAAGTCATCAAGATATTGCTGGGCCGGGGGGAACTGCTACGCGGACGGCTGTTGGTGATGGATATGGAAGCGGGTGTGATAGAGGTGCTGCAATTGGGCTGAAGCATGGTATAATTCTGCTGCTCGTGACTCCAAGAACGAAAGGGCTTGAATGTCTCTACGACAACTTGAACTCCCTATCCACCACTCTCCCAGGCCGCGCCTCGACGTCAGTTATCGAGAGCACCTCGACGACCTTCTATCAAGTAATCTCGATTTTCATGGGTTGAGTGGCGCTTATGCTTCCCACAATTTCCATGCCTTCCCAGCCAAGTTCCCTCCGCAGTTGCCCAGAAAGTTCATCGAAGAGCTTACGGAGCCGGGAGATGTTGTGCTCGATCCTATGGTGGGATCAGGAACGACAGTTGTGGAAGCGTTTCTAGCCGGGCGACAGGGCATTGGCTTTGACATTGATCCTATGGCATTGCGATTGTGCAAGGTCAAGGTCACGCCTTTGGCGCTGGAGGGGACCGCCGCGGCGGGAAATAAGGTGCTCTACCACGCCCAAAAGAGTCTACGGCGAGATGGAACCGAACTATGCCGCGAGTTGAACGCTCGTTTTGGAGAGGCAGAACGAGAGTTTATTGACTACTGGTTTTTGCCCCCCGCACAACTCGAATTGATGGCCCTGATTCGGGAAATCGAGCATGTTCAAGCCCCTGGTATCCGTGAATTCCTGGAACTGGCGTTTTCGTCTATTATTATCAAAGTCAGGCGGCGTTTCGATGGCACGTGATTTGGCGCACACGCGGCCCCACCGTGTCCAAGATAAGACACCTCGTCCAGCTCTAGGTGAATATCGTAAACGGTTGAACAAGAATCTAAATAATCTCGCTACATTGGCGCATGGCAGTGGGACGATTGCGATATTTTGTGGCAACGCTCAAAAGTTACCTCTGCGTGATCAGATGGTTGATCTCATCGTTATCTCTCCGCCTTACGCTTCGAACGTATCATCTCAATATTCTGGGGCACTTTTAACGTAGCCGCGCTTTCCATAGCGCGTTATGTCCGCGAGGTATGGAAACCTCGGCTACATTGCCCCACTTTATTGAGCAGGTACCTTCGAACGCTATTGACTATATGCGAGCGCACAAGTTTTCGTTGGTGTGGTTTGGGTATGCGCTTGGGAGCCTTTCACGACTGCGCCGAGAGTACATTGGCCACGATGCTGTAACAGGCGTTGAGTACATCGAGTTGCCCGACACCGCTTGTCAGGTGATTGACAGCATTGCCCAAGTTGACCGGAAAAAGTCCAGAGTATTGCACCGTTACTACTCTGAAATGACACGCTGCCTGGCTGAAGTGGCTCGCGTGTTAAAGCCGGGCAAAGCCGCAATCGTCGTCGTCGGCTCGTCCACAATGCGTGGAGTAGATACCCGAACTGACATTTGCCTGGGAGAGATTGGAAAACAGGTTGGGTTTGAATTGTGCAGAATCGCAGTGCGAAGGCTCGACCGTGATAAGCGCATGATGCCAGCACGACGAACCCGCTCGTCTGCCCGTTCCCAGATCGAGGAACGGATGCACGAAGAATACGTAATCGGTTTTCTCAAACCGGAATTTGGATAGGAGTAATAAATGACGAACCTGGAGCAGTTGCGCGAGGCACATCATGAGGCAATTTGTGAGCAGATTCTAGGATACAGGGCTGGGATACCGAATATCGCAGACAAGGGCAGCAAGAGAAGCATACAGTTGGCTCAAGGTATCTTGACACGGATGGGATTCCCGCCCTGTCCCGACCCACCGAAAGGGCAAAGGGCAGGTGCACTATTTGAATCTCTGACACGCGACTATCTCCAGGAAGCATTTCGACTGATTCAACATCTCCGTCCTGGCAACTGGACATTCTCTGTTCATGGGGATGTGACTGTGTTTGATCAGTACGAACACCTGACCGATCTGGCGCAGGTTTTGGCGCAACATCCCGGTTTGCGCGCGACACTGGGAGATTACCTGGTAAAGCCCGACGTCGTAGTGAGTCCAAGTCCTGTTTCGGACCAGGAAATCAACCAGGACGCCGACATTCTACAAAGCAATATGGCCACGTTAACCCCTCTGCGTGCGAGCAACTTTCCAGACCCCCGATCAATTCTTCACGCCAGCATCTCCTGCAAGTGGACGATTCGTAGTGACCGTTCTCAAAACGCGCGCACCGAAGGCTTGAACTTGATCCGCAATCGCAAAGGGACCACGCCTCACATCGTCATCGTGACTGCTGAGCCTCTGCCTAGTCGGATCGCGTCGGTTGCTTTGGGTACAGGTGACCTGGACTGCGTGTACCACATTGGCGCTCTACGAACTAGGCGAATCTGTCAAAGCGGTTGGCGACGAAACATTGAGCGAGATGTTCAACCTGCTGGTGGATGGCAAACGGCTGCGCGACATCAGCGACCTGCCGTTTGACCTGGCGATCTAGCATACTTGCGCCGTGCAAAATGAGGGCAGAGGAGCGAACACGGCCTCCCTGCCCTCTCACTTTCTGTCAACCGAGGAACAGCGTGTCGCAGACAAAGATTCTGCCATCCGCCATTCGCCATTCGCCATCCGCCATTCGCCATTCGCCATTTGTTATTCGCTATTCGCGGCTATCAATCGTGGTACTGGGCGGTTTCCTGCGACTCTACCACATCGGCAGCAAGGGGCTGTGGCTCGACGAGGCGTTCAGCGTGTGGATGGCCCGGCAGCCGGTGGGAGAGATGCTGGGCTATCTGATGCGTATTGACCAGCACCCGCCACTCTACTACACGTTGCTGCACTTTTGGATGGCTCTCCTGGGCGACGACCCGGCCGCCGTGCGGGCGCTCTCCGCCCTGTGCGGCACACTCACCATCCCCGTGGTCTACCTGCTGGGCCGCCGCCTGGCCGACGAAAAGGTGGGCCTCCTCGCCGCGCTGATCCTGGCCGTCTCTTCCTTCCACGTGCGTTTCGCCCAGGAGACGCGCATGTACACACTGCTGGCGCTCACCGTTTCGCTGGCGCTGTACGCGCTGGCCTGCCTGCTGACCGATCCCCGCCCGGCTCGAGCGCCGCTGGAGCAGACTGGAAAGTCTGCTTCACTTTTGCCACTCATCGAGATCAACCTGGCCTGGCTGGGCTACGTCATCTTTACCACACTGACGCTATTGACCCACAACACAGCCATCTTTTTTCCCATCGCCACCAACATCTTTATCCTGGGCCTGCTCTTGATGCGAAGGCATCATCCCCCACACTCCCACATCCCCACACTCCTTCTGCGCAACTGGCTCCTGGCCCAGGCGGCGGTGTTCCTCCTGTGGTTTCCCTGGCTTCCGGCCCTCGTCGTCCAGAGCGTGGGCGTCTACCGCGAGTTCTGGTTGCCTGCGCCGACGTGGGGGACGGTCGGTGGTGTGGTAGGCGCCTTTGTGAGCGACTTTTTGCCGTTGCCGCTCGCCGGACTCTGCGCGGTGGGGGTACTGTACGCGGGGCTGGCGCTGCTGGGCCTGGTCTACTTTCGCCGCCGCCCGGCGTGCATCGCGCTTCTGCTCATCATCTTTGTGACACCATTCGTGAGCGAGTTGCTGGTCAGTCTGCGCCGGCCCATCTTTTACGCCCGCACGCTGATCTGGGCTTCCATCCCGCTCTACCTGCTGCTGGCCGCCGGCATACGCCAGTTGCGCCGCTGGCCCTACGTCCTGGCCGTCGTTCTGATGGTGCTGGCGGTCAACGGCCTCTCGCTGCGGGAGTATTACGTCCACTTTGAGAAGGAGCAGTGGGACGACGCGGCGGCACTCGTGGCGGAGCGGGTGCAGCCCGACGACCTGATCCTGTTCAACGCGACCTGGACGCAAATCCCGTTTGACTATTACTTTCACCGCCTGTACAATCGTCCGGTGGCCGAGCATGGCGTGCCGGTAGACCTGTTCGACCGGGGCGTCCTGGAACCAAAGATGGCCGCCAGCGACCTGTCCCGCCTGCGGGCGCTCATCCAAGGCCGCGAGCGAGTGTGGTTGGTCTACAGCCACGACTGGTACACCGACCCGCAGGGATTGATCCTCCCGGCGCTGGCGGAGGAACTCGACCTGCTCGACCGGTGCAAGTTCCATGACCTGCAAGTGCGGTTGTATGGCAGACAGTGATGGATAGAAGACGATTGCCCGTCGGGTGGCCGAACAGTTCTCGTTGCCGCTGATGAGCAAGGATAAAGATCCGGGAAATGCTCCTGCGCGGCAGGTCACAGCCGCTCGATATCGGCGGGCGCTTTGTCGA
>CAYQTW010000292.1:0-4725 GCA_964420485.1 uncultured Anaerolineales bacterium | reverse complement strand
GGCGCGGTCAGGCGGGGGATGGTTCGCTCCAGCCAGCCTTTCGCCCACTCGACGTAGGGGGCGGTGGCGTCCAGCAGAGACGGATCGTCGGCGCGGGGGCTCTCGGCCGTTTCCAGGTAGTCAAACAGGTGCAGCAGCAGGATCTTGCCGGCGAATTCGTCAATCGCCCAACCAAAGATGCCGGTCGCTTCCGACACCTCGGGCCAGGCACGGCTCATAGTGCCGATGAGGGTCTGGGTCTGGCCGTGGTACATCAGTTGGTCAATGACGCGGGTAAAGGTCTCGATGGTGTGTACCGGCTCCTCGGCGAAGGGAGACAGCAGGTCGGGGAGGGCCTCCCAACGACCGTCGGCGATGGCGTCGGAGATCAGGTTTTCGTGGTAGTATTGGATGCTCTGCCGATAAACGTCGGGCTCCTGACAGCGCAGTCGCTCGATCAGGTCGGCGTAGCGGGAACGGGCCTGCGGATCGCGCGTGTCGAGTTCCGAGTGGATAGTGCTCAACATTTCAAAGGCGTACTCGGCGTCCACTTTGCCCGCATCCAGGTTATCCAGGAACAGCGCGATTTTATCTTCCACGTCGGTAGCCTCGAACTCTTCCCAACTGTCTTTGTTTTCCACCGGCAAGCCGCCTGACAGGGAAGATGTCGCTGGAGGCCGGGCTGCTTTTCGCTGATGCTTTGCCTGGGCTTGCTTTCTGCGTTTTTTCTTTCTATGCCTTGACATCTTTTTTTTTCCTCCTACCTCTGCACCTGGGATCCAGGATCAGGGCTCGAGATTTGGGATTTGTCACTTGTGATTCTGTCGTGCTGACCTACACTATACTGCTTTTAGAACAAATTGGCAAGTAGAGTACCTGATCCAGCAGGCGTTGGAGGAAGTGATAAAGGGCCACATCCGCGAGGTGGGCGACCATCACGAGTTGCTGGCGCGGGGCAAGCTGTATGGTCAACTCTACCAGCGGCGGTTGGAGTTGGCGGCGAGCGGGGTGGAGGAGATTTGACTGCCCTCATCAGTGCTGCTATAATGCTGCTATAACGAACTGTTGTAGAGGAGGTGATGAAATGAGTATGGACGTGAAGCGCATCACGATTCGGGTTCCCCCAGTATTGCACCAGCAACTATGCCAGACCGCCGCTGACCAATCTCTCTCTCTCAACATGCTGACGGTCAGAGCACTAGAGGCATACATTGAGGAGACCTCAGCGAGCCAGGAGCGCCTGCCGTTGAGGGAACTTGGTGCCCTCCTGTCTCCTGCCGTCGAGGCGGCTGAACTTACAGAAGAAGAATTGCTCCACCACGCCCGCCAGGTGCGCCACCGCATCTGGCAAGAGCGGTACGAAAAGACTGTCCAGGCCCTTGCCGCTCAGCAGGAGCCCCGGTGAGCCCCATGCGTGTCTTCCCAGATACCGGCGTGTTGCTGGCGATGATTGTCTTTCCTTATGACCGGGCCGGGGCACTCACGCTGGCCGGTGAGGTGCTGCAACTCTACGAGGGGGGTGCTTTCGACCTGGTCATTGGCCAGGCGGTGGTGGACGAACTGGACGAGGTGCTGGACGAGCGATTCCCAAGACATCGGTCTCGGGCTGTGTCCCTGTTGATGCCCTTCACTGACCGGCTAACCCGCTGGCCAACCCCATTAGAGATTGCCGCTGCCCTCCCATTTTGCAGTGATCCATCCGATACTCCTATCTTTGCCTCCGCCGTCATCGCCCAGCCGGACATTGTCTTGTCCAACGACTTTCGGGCCTTTCACACTCTCCAAGCAAAAGCCTTCTGGAAGGCGTACGGCATCACCGTCGAGAGCCTGTACGGGCTGCTGTGCGTCTTTGGCCGGCGGGAGCGGAGGGGAGGGAACGGGGGGCGCCCTCCATAACGCTGCCAAGATTATTGCGCTGGAGGAGGGCCTCATCCGCGAGGTGGGCGACCATCACGAGTTGCTGGCGCGGAGCGAAGGAAACTTGACCGCCTTCTCCGATGTGCTAGAATAAGTAACAATGCTCGTGAGGAGAAAACGATGGTCGAGAGAGCACGGCAACGTCCCTATTTCTTCTGGGATTATGACATCACCGAGGAGGATGTGCACGATATTCTGCGCGGCGACGACGAGCCCCGCAAGATCTGGGTGATGAGCCGTATTCTGGAGCACGCGCATTTTGATGATGTCTGGCACTATGTTACTCCGCCCGACCTGCGGCGATATTTTGAGCGGCTGCGGCTCCGCCCCCAGGTCCGAGAGGTGTGGGCTCACGCCATTGAGGTGTGGAATCGTGATGGATGCCAATAGGCCGACCGCGAGTTCCGCGACGTCAGGCCCCCGGATTGGTGGTAGTACACCTGATTGACTGACAAATCTTTTAGCACACAGATTCACGCAGGTTTTCGCAGATAAAAACAGAAAAGCGGCTGTGGCTAGAGCCGTAGGTGCGCCAGGCGTCAGTCGCCCGCTTGCCGTGCTGCGAGGGGCGTGTTATAATCCCAATAGGCCCCTGTAGCTCAGCCGGACAGAGCAGGAACCTCCTAAGTTCAAGGCCGCGCGTTCGAATCGCGCCAGGGGCACCTTATGCAGGAGCGGCTACCCAGAGGGCAGCCGCTCATTGTATGACTGTGCCGGTGTGAACAATTGGCACTGGACTCGGTAAATCCAAAATTGCTCCGAGGAGAGTGAAGGGATCCGAGCCGAGTAACACTGGATTGGCTGTGACTTTACCCTGCCTGTGATTTGTGGTATAATTTTATGGGTGGGCTTTCGGGCTTGCTTAAGCGGCAGACTGGAAAGTCTGTCCCACGCAGTTTGGGCTAGGAGACATTTGTGTTCAATCCTATTGACGCCTTTTTGGGGTTATTTTCTCTCGATATTGGCATTGACCTCGGCACGGCCAACACGCTGGTCTATGTGCGAGGGAAGGGTATCGTCATCAACGAACCGTCGTGGGTAGCCATCGAACAAGGTAGCAGAAAAGTCCTGGCCATTGGCGCCGAGGCGAAAGAGATGGTCGGTCGCACTCCCGCTAACATCGTCGCTATCCGCCCCCTGCGGGATGGTGTCATCTCAGAGTTCGACGTGACCGAGGCGATGTTGGACTATTTTATCAAAAAGGCGCACAGCCAACTGTTGTTGCCTTTTCCCCGGCCTCGCGTCGTCGTGGGCATCCCCAGTGGTGTGACCGAGGTTGAGAAGCGGGCCGTGTACGACGCGGCCATATCTGCCGGTGCACGAGAGGCATTTCTGATCGAAGAGCCAATGGCGGCGGCCATCGGGGCCGGGATGCCGGTGACGGAGGCGCGGGGCTGTATGGTCGTGGACATTGGCGGCGGCACGACTGAGGTGGGCGTCTTTGCCCTGGGCGGCATCGTCGTCAGCCGCTCTCTCCGTATCGCCGGAGACGAGATGGATGAGGACATTATGCAGTACGCTCGTCAAAAGTACAATCTCTACATCGGCGAGCGTATGGCCGAACGGGCCAAGATCAGCATTGGATCGGCCTACCCACTGCCCGAAGAGATGACAATGACGCTGCGTGGGCGCAACCTGGTCGCCGGACTGCCCCAGGAGATTGATGTCAGCAGCATCGAGATCCGAGAGGCGCTGAGTGGGTCGGTTGGCATCATCGTGGACCTCATCAGGGATACGCTGGACGCAACACCGCCAGAGTTGATCGCCGACCTGATGGAGACCGGCATCTGCCTGGCAGGTGGAGGTTCTCTGTTAAAGGGCATGGCCGAGCGGGTCAGTGAAGAGGCCAACATGCGGGCATGGGTGGCCCCGGACTCGATGACCTGCGTGGCCCGTGGCGCCGGCAAGGTGCTGGAGGAACTGGATGTGCTCCGCGAGGTGTTGGTCAGCACCGACGAACGACGGCCCAGGGCTCCTGCTTTCTAATTGGTTTCCATATCAATGTCATCAAGTTAAGGATTGAAAGACCTGCCAGGTTTCCGCCAGAGTTTTGTGAGCCAGATTCGACACGATTAACAGTGTGTTTCCGTTCGAAAGTGCCTCATAAAACCTGGCAGGTCTGGTTCTCATCTCTTGATGACATTGGTTTCCATATTGATCGAAAAGGATAGCCGGCGTCCCAGACCTCCGAGGTCTTGTGTGGCTCTTGCACGACAGGAGTGTACAACATAAGCGACCTGGTCTGCACTTGTGAGATTTTACCAGAGACCTCGGAGGTCTTTCGATTATGAGAGAGTCCCCCCCCCGTCCGTGGCTTCCCCTGCTGTTGCTCGTCCTCGGGCTGTTGATTCTGGTATTCCACGACGCCGGCTACCTGGCCCCGGTGGAGAATGTGCTCCATTTTGTGCTTGATCCATTGCAACGTCTGGTTTCGGGCGTGACGGGGGCCGCGGGAGGCCTGTTCGAGACGGTGCGCGATGTGCGTGAACTGCGCGCCCAGGTCGAGGAATTGCAGGCGCAGGTAGACGCTTTGACGGTCGAGAACGTGCGCCTGAGAGAGTACGAGGCCGGGGTTCAACAATACCGCGCTCTGTTGAACTTTGCCAGCGAATATCCGGCTTACCTGGGAGCCGACGTGATCGGCCAGGGAGCCTGCGAGACCTTTCCATGCGGGGAGGTGGTGGGCACAGAGCCAAATCCCTACCTGCGCTACGTCACCATCAACGTGGGGGCACGGCAGGGGGTGGAAGTAGGAATGCCGGTCGTTGGTGGCGGGGCCGGGCTGGTGGGGCGGGTCACGCAGGTATACCCGCGCACGGCTCAAGTGCG
>CAYQTW010000291.1:0-4732 GCA_964420485.1 uncultured Anaerolineales bacterium | reverse complement strand
CAAAATCTATTTGCCGCTGGTGCTGCGCAATCACTGATCACCAGACCTGGCAGGTCTCAATTCACACGAGGAGGAACAGGATGAAGGTCGAGCGTTTTGTAATGGCAACGAGTTTGGGCGTGATCCTGGTTTTGGTGTTGGGCATCCGGTTGCCCTCCGCCCGCGCGGACGATTTCACCTCCAATATCACAAACGACGCCCCGGACATTATTCCCACGCCGGTCATCGAAGGAGCCGGCCCCGTCCTGCTGCCCCAAGTAGCCGCGCCGGGCGCAACCGCCAAGTGGTGGGCGGCGGTGCAGTCCTACATCCAGGCTGACCTGGGCGCGAACGGTTTCGGTTCAGCGGCGGACTGGACGGCGAACGGCCAGAACAGCGGCGACAATTTCGCCAAGACGGTGGCCGGAGCAGGCGACGTAAACGGCGATGGCTATGCCGACGTCATAGTCGGGGCCTACGGTTACGATTCGCTCACCGGGCGGGCCTATGTCTTTTACGGCTCGCACTCTGGCCTGAGCACCGCCCCCGACTGGACAGCCACTGGCGAAAATACAGGCGATAACTTTGGCAACTCGGTGGCCGGGGCCGGGGACGTGAACGGCGACGGTTACAGCGACGTCGTCATCGGTGCGCCCTTCCACAGCGCGGGGGGACACACCACCAACGGCAAGGCTTATGTGTTTCTCGGCAGCCGGAGCGGGTTGTCCACTACCCCCAACTGGAGCGACACCGGCCTCAACGACTCGGCCCATTTTGGCCTGTCGGTGGCGGGGGCGGGGGACGTGAACAGAGATGGCTATGCCGACATCATCATTGGCATTCCCGGCTCACCCACAGAAGGCAAGATCAGCCTCTACCAGGGCAGCTCGTCCGGGGTCGAGGCCAGCGCGGCGTGGAGCGGCTTTGGCAAATCCGGGGAGAATGACGAGGGATTGGGCTGGGCCGTGGCTGGCGCAGGGGACATCAACGGCGACGGCTATGCCGACATCGTCGCCGGAGTGTTCGACCACGATGAGGGAATCGGCGATAACCAGGGCCGGGTGTACGTCTACTATGGCCCGGTGGACGTGACGTCAACCTATGGCGACTGGGTCTATACCGGGGTGGTGACAAATTGCAACCTGGGACGTTCCGTAGCCGGTGCGGGTGACGTGAACGGCGACGGCTACAGCGACATCATCGTCGGGGCGGAGAATTGCGGCAGCGACCAGGGCCAGGCCCTCATATTTTACGGCCACGCCGGCGGGCCGGGTTCCACGCCGGATTGGTCGGTCTTGGGCGAAAACACCAACGATTTGTTTGGCCGCTCGGTGGCCGGCATTGGGGACGTGGACGGCGATGGCTATAGCGACGTAGCCGTGGGCGCACCGGGCGTTTCGAGCGGTCAAGGCCGCATCTATGCCTTTCGCGGCGGCAGCGGCGGAGTCAGCACCACACACTTTTGGAGCGCAACCGGCGGCAGCGGCGCTTACCAGGGCCGTGCCGTGGCCGGGGCCGGGGACGTAAACGGCGACGGCTACGCCGACCTGATCGGCGGCGCGCCGGGTTACAGCAGTTCACGTGGGCAGGCGCTCCTCTTTCACGGCGTGGCCAATGCTCCCAACACTACCGCAGCCTGGGACGAGACCGGTGACAGCCAGTGGGCCAGGTTTGGCATTGCGGTAGCGAGCGCCGGAGATGTCAACGGCGATGGCTACAGTGACGTTGTCATCGGGGCCGCAGGATATCCGAACAACGATGCCCAGGGCAAGGCTTACCTCTTTTTGGGAACGGCCAGTGGGTTGGCCGGGTTTCCGGTCTGGACCGACGTCGGTGAGCACGCGGGCGACCGCTTTGGCTGCTCCGTCGCCGGGGCCGGGGATGTGAACGGCGACGGCTATGGCGACGTCATCGTCGGCGCAAATGAATACGACGACGATTCCACATCCACCCCCGGCAAGGTCTATGTCTATTACGGTAACGCCACTGGTTTGAGCACGAATGCGGATTGGGCCGCGACCGGTCTGTCCAGCAACGAAAATCTGGGCGTCGCCGTGGCCGGGGCCGGGGACGTGAACGGTGATGGTTTTGCCGACGTGATCGTCGGCGCTTCTGATTACAGCCCCACAGGCCAACCCAGCGCCGGCAAAGCTTGTCTCTTTCTCGGCTCCGCCTCCGGCCTGGGCGATAACGCCGTCTGGAGCGCCGTCGGCGAAGCCGGATACGACTTTTTTGGCCGCGCCGTGGCCGGGGCCGGGGACGTGAACGGCGATGGCTTTGCCGACGTCATCGTCGGTGCTTACGGCTATGATTTGGACACCGCGTCCGGCGCCGGGAAAGCCTACGTCTATCACGGCAGTGCGACGGGCTTTTATCTGGTCGCCGCCTGGTCGGACAGCGGGTGGGACACCGCCTCTGACCAGTTTGGCTGGTCGGTTGCCGGTGCGGGGGACGTGAATGGCGACGGGTTCGGCGACATCATCGTCGGCGCTCCCGGTCACAACAGCAACAAAGGCTCCGTCCTGGCCTACTATGGCAGCAGCGGCGGCCTGAGCCTGGCACACTCCTGGTCGCTCGGGGGCGGTCAGGCCAGCGGCCTGCTGGGCAGTTCGGTAGCTGGGGCCGGGGACGTGAACGGCGACGGTTATGCCGATGTCATCTACGGGGCCAAAGGAGTGAACTGGGCGTTTGTCTCTGCCGGAGGGCCAACCGGCATAGCGTCGTCCTCAGTCTTGTGGGCTGCCTCCGGGGATAGCTCGACGGACTTTGGAGCTGCAGTCGCCGGGGCCGGGGACATCAACGGTGATGGCTACGCCGATCTTCTCGTCGCCGCGCCGGAGTATGGCGTCAACCACGAAGGTCGCGCCTACGCCTATTTTGGCAACGGCGAGACGGGACGCCCGGTTCTCCCGCAGCAGGCCCGCGCCGACGGCAGCCGGCGGGCGGTGCAGCCCTGGGGCCTGTCTCATACACCAGACGGCATGTACCTGACCATGTCGGCCACCCATCCTCTGGGCCGGGGTCGAGCCAAATTGCAAGTGGAAGCCTGCCCACCGGGCGAGCCTTTTGGCGGAGCCGCGTGTATCCACCACCTGTCCGCCACCTGGAAGGACACGACCGCCACCATCTCCGGGGTCCGAGTGGCAACGACAGTTTCTGGCTTTGATGCGGACACGCTCTATCATTGGCGGGCGCGGGTGCTCTATGCGCCGTACACGGTATCTCGCGCCGGAATCACCCCGCCGCCCAATCCGGCCCACGGCCCCTGGCGGCGCTTGCTGGCTCAGGTCAATGAGGCGGATATACGCACTGTAAACTGGATGGTCTATTTGCCCCTGGTGCTCTGCGGACAGTAGACGACGGCAAAAAGCGGGCTTTTTAGAAAAGGAGAAAAATGGGTACTAGAACATTGGCGTCTTTGTTTTTGGGCCTGGGGCTGACCCTGGCTCTGCTGTGGCTGCTGGGCGGCGGTCAGTTACCGGTCGTCCGCGCGGACGGCTTTACCGTGGATGTCACGAATGACGAGAACGATGGCAGTTGCACGGATGGCGATTGCTCCTTGCGGGACGCGATCATCATTGCCAACGGCAACGGCCAGGCCGACACCATCACCCTGGGGAGTGGCAAGTATCCCTTGACCATCGGCGGCACGGGCGAGGACGCGGGCCTGACCGGCGACCTGGACATCACCGACACGTTGACCATCAAGGGGGCTGGCCCCGGCCAGACGATCATTGACGCCGGCGGCATAGACCGCGTGTTCGACGTCAGGGAGACCACTGGCACGGTCGTCATCTCCGGGGTGACGATTATGGGTGGCAACGTCACCGGCGACGGCGGCGGCATCTGTAACTGGGCCGCCGACCTGACGCTCGTCAACGTCGAGGTCATCAGTAACAACGCCAACGGCACCGGGGCCAACGGCAAGGGTGGCGGGGTGTATGTCCTGGATGGCGACGTGACGTTGCAAGGGGGGAAAATCATCAGCAACGCAGCCGGCAACGACGGCGGTGGTATCTTTGTTGGCGATCTTGTCAACTTGACGTTTGATGGGGTTCAGGTCATCAGCAACACCGCCGGCGATGATGGCGGCGGCGCGTACATCACTGGCGACGGAACGCTGGACGGGGTTCAAATCGTCGCCAACGCCGCCAGCAACACTGGCGGTAATGGCGGCGGGGCGTTCATCGGCGGCGACGTGACGCTGGCGGGGGTCAGAATCCAGGATAACAGTGCTCATGACGGCGGCGGGGTGTATGCAAATTCCTGCGACGTGATCTTGATCAGCGGGCAGATCGTCAGCAACGCCGCCCAAAGTTCTGGCAGAGGCGGCGGGATGTACGTCAATGGCGGCAGCGCGGCGTTGAACGGGGGCGAGATCGTCAGCAACACCGCTCGTTCCGGTGGCGGCGTGCACGTCCGCACGGGCAGCGTGGTGCTGGCGGGGGCACAGATTGGCAGGAACAACGCCACGGTCAACGGCGGCGGGGTGAACGTGGCCGCCAATGGCACTTTTACCCAAACCGGTGGGCTTGTGGCTCGCAATACTGCTGTTAGCGGTGGCGGGGTGTACGTCGAACAGGGCCGCGCGACCCTGAGCGGGGGGCGGATATTTGATAACCACGCCAACTTTGGCGGCGGCGTGAACGTCGCCAACACCAATGCCTCCTTCGACCAGACCGGCGGCGTCATCATCAGCAACACAGCTGTCATCCGGGGCGGCGGGGTGTATGTCTGGCGGGGCAGCGCGACG
>CAYQTW010000290.1:0-4735 GCA_964420485.1 uncultured Anaerolineales bacterium | reverse complement strand
CCCTCCCGGTGATCGAACGCAGGCACAAAAGGCTTGATGTCCAACAGCGGGGTGCCGTCGAGCACGTCCACGCCGTGCACTTGCAGCGTGCAGCCGTCAACGGCGACCAACTCTACGACCGAGAAACCGATAGGATTGGGGCGGGCCGGATAGCGCGTGGCGAAGAGGCCATGCCACTCGTCGTCGAGGTAGGGCCGCACCGTGAGCGAAAAGCCATCAGCACGGTGGAACCAGTAGACGAGGATGATGTGAGAGAAACCGTCCAGGTCCTTCAGTGCGGGAGTGTATTCGGGGTAGACCTCCACGATGCCGGCGGTGTCGGAACGAGCGGCCTGGATAGGCACCTCAGAAGGGCTGGTGAAAGGGGTATGGATAACGCCGATTGGTTGAAGGATAAAACGTCGCTCATTCATCCAGCATCCGGCCCTACACCACCACACCGGCGACCAGCCACGTCGCCAGCGCGGCAAAGAGCAATGCCATCCCCAATTTGACCGGCGCCGCCTTTTGCTGGAGGAAGCGGGTGAATTGCTTGGAGCCGGTGCCATAGTAGGCCAGGATAAAGACCACCACCAGCGGCAGGATGAACAGCAGGTTGTAGAGCACGAGGAAGACAAACGCGCGCACTCGCATCTCGGGCTGGCTGACCACGAAAATGATGGTGGGTAAATAAACCTGCCCCGTGCAGGCCAGTTCCAGGAACGAGACCACCACTCCGGTGACGAAAGCCCCTATGACGAACGCCTCCGACTTGCGCCCCTTGCGGATGACCGCATTGATGCGCAGCCGCAGCCCGTGGGGCAGATTCAGCGTCATGTCGCCCACCTCACCCCGCCGGGCCTTGAGGAAATCGAGGAAACTGAACACCGCCAGAACAGCGCAGAACAGGCCGGTAAGACCGTACACCCAACGTCCCAACGTCGTCAGCAGGTCGCCCAGCAAGTCGAGCACCTTGTAAAAGCCCAACCCCACCACCAGGTAGGCCAGGAACACGCCGAGGGTAAAGGCCGCCCCCACGGTCAGAATCTCCCGCCCCTTGCGCCCACTCAGCGTCAGGTAGGAGACGAAAAAGACCAGCGTGGCAAAGGCACAGGGATTGAGGCCGTCCACCAGTCCGGCGAAAACGACGGTGAGAACACCGAAGGACTTGAAACGCTCAATAATGCTCTGCTCGGCCGCCTCGGGGTCGAAATCGGCCCAGGCCCGTGCCGCGCCGGTGGAAGCGTACTTTTCGGCCAAAGCCAGCAGCGCCTCAGACGTAATGTCGGCGCCAATCAAGTACTCTTCGCCGACAAAGAGCGCCGGGGTCGCCAGATGCTGTCTCTCCGGCACGTCAAAGTGGGTAGCCAACCACTCTGCCAATGCGGCGTTGTCCTGAACGCTGTATTCCTCGACCACCAACTGCGGGTACTTGGTTCGCACGTACCGGATGTCATATTCGGCGCGGCTGCACTCCTGGCAGCCCACATCGTAAAAGTAAGCCACCCAGATCGGCGCCGGGCCCTCACAGACCACCGCATCCTCTGGCCCACAAGGCTCAATGCCCTCCCATCCTGGATTAGATCCCGGCCCGGTCCCCTCTGCGACCCCAATGGCGATCTCCTCCAGACCGGGGATGTCGGGCCAAGATGTGCCCCCCGCCCCCAGGCAAGAATCGAGTAAGCAGTGCAACTGCCCACGGATGGCGTCCTCACCGACGAGCGCCTGCCCGTCAATGACCAGCGTTGGCAGCCCCCTCTCCTCCGCGGTCACGCCGCACAACTCTTCAGCGCGGATCATCATCTCGTAGTTGGCCGGGTCAGAGATCTCGACCACCTTGATCTGCACATGGTCGCCGTGCTCGGCCTGCAGCGGGGACAGCACCTCGCTGATGATGGCCCTACAGTGAGGACATTCAGCAGACGTGAAGTAGACCATCCGCACGACCGGGCCGCTCGTGGCCGGCGTCGAGGTGGAAGATGGCGTCGCCGTCGGCGCCGGAGTGGAGGATGGCATCACAGCCGGCGTCGGCGTCGGCGCGGTGGGCGGGACCATGCCGGGGATGGCGGGCCAATCCACGCCTCCGGCGGCCATTCCTTCCTCGATCAACCCAGGCAACTGCTCCGGTATCTCCCGCGAGCCGACCAGCACCACGTCACCAATGATCAATGTCGGCACACCCTGTCGTTCAGGCGGGATAACGAAATGCTCAATGGCCGCGTGATAGAGTGCGCTTCCTTCTGAGGTAGAGGTGTCCGCACCGACAATTTGCAACTGTGCCCCATACTGCTCCATCAGCGGCGGCAGGACCTCCTCGATGACCTGGTGGCAATGCGGGCAACTCGGCGAGTAGAACAGAATGGCGTGTACCACCGTCTCCCCGTCGTCCGCGCGGGCGGGGGCAACAGCCATCAACAAGACGAAAACTACACATACGAGTGGTAAAAGTCTCCTCATAAGTGAAATGTTCCTCCTGAAAGTATCAGACCAACTAACAAACTAACTAACAAACTACCTCAACATCCCCCGGATGATGATGTCCACAGCCTCATCCTCATCCAGGCCGCGGGCCATCAACGTCTCCAATTCCTTCCTGCTGACGCTGCCAATGGCCGCCTCGTGGGTCACTCGCGCTTGGTCGTTGCGCACGACGACGGCCGGCACGTTGCGCGCCACCGCCTCCCCGCGCACGATCTCGGTACAGTCCATGTGCCCCACCGCGCCGGGTGCGTTCCCTTCGGCGGTGGTGTAAATCTCGCTGGTGGCCTGATCGCGCACTGCCACCCGCGTCTTGGTCAGACCACGCGCTCCCTTGCCGTTGAGCCGCACTATTTCGTTCACCTTGATCTCGTCCTGGGCGGCCCCATAAGCCTTGGTGACCAACTCGACCATGCCGCGATCTGCCACGTCCACCTCGAACTGCACCGCCAAACGCCCCACACGGCCGCGCACCAGGCTGAACTCGGACTCTAACCAGCCGCCCTCGTCCACCTGCGCATGCGTGACGGGCAACACTTGAATGCCACCGTGGGGGCCGTGGTAGTGCACTTCGCTGTAGCGCATCGTCGCCCCGCGCCCGACGTGCACGTGTGCCTCCATCACGTGCTTGAGGTCCACTGCGTTCGGGAAAGTACAGTGAGCCAGGAAGCCCACCTCTGCCCCCTCCCCAATCTCGAACTCGGACACAATTTCTTGCAGACCCTCGGCCGTGAGCATCCCAAAGCACAGATGCACCGGGTAGTCAACTTTTGTGCCCGGCGCGACGGTGATGCGGGCACGCACACCGCTCTCCAGTTCCTCTGTCTCAATGCTCACGCCTGCGATCTCGTTGACCGCCAGCACCTGGTGGCCGCTGATGACGGCGCTGGCGCCCCGTACCGTCTGCAAGACGTTCGACTTGCCGCCCGCCTGCTCGTAAGCCTTCAGGATGGCCTCAAAGTCGCGGGCCCAGGCCGGGTCGCGCTGCTGTAGGGGCGGGGTTTCTCCGCCCAGGGGCGCTGTTCCCCCGCCCAGGGGCGCGGTCACCGCGCCCCTACTCATCGCGCACCTCCTCGGCGACCACGCGCTGGTAGGTGCCGCCGGCCTCCGTTCCCCAGGGTTGGCTGCCCAATAGGTTCTCGTGGGGCCGGCAGCGCTGCGCGAAATACTCGCGCACCTCGGCCGGCGTGCCGGTATTGATGACCGCGCCACCGCACATCAGCGAGGCCGTATCGGCCACCTCAGCCATCTCGTCGCGGTGCGTGATCAGGAGCACAGATGTGCCCTCGTCGGCCATACGGCGCATCAGCGCCATGATGTCATCGAGGCATAACACGTCAATCCCCGAATCGGGCTCGTCGAGGATAGCTAGCCGGGGCTGCATCGCGTAGATCGCCGCCAACTCGATGCGCTTGCGCTCCCCGCCAGAGAGCGCACTGTTGACCGTGCGGCCCAGGTAGGCCAGCGGCGAGAGTGCCACCACCCCTAATGCCTCCTCAATCCGCTCCCGCGCTGGCTCCTTCATTCCCAACGCCAGATAGTCGGCCACGACCAGCCCCTCAAAGTGAGCCGGATTCTGCCAGGCCAGTGTCAGCCCCATCCGCGCCCGCTCGGTCACAGAAAGGCTCGTGATGTCATGCCCGTCGAACAGGATGTGGCCTCGTTCAGGCTCATATCCACCGGCGCCCATCAACGTGAGCGCCAGGCTGGTCTTGCCGGAGCCGTTGAGCCCCAACAGGGTATGCACCTCGCCCCGCTGCACGGCCAGGTTGACCCCGCGCAACACCTCCGCGCCGGGCCGCTGTACCCACACGTTCTCTACTTTTAACAACACGTTGTTTTCCATCTCACCTCTGGGCGAATTGCGAATTGCGAATTGTGGCCCTAAGTATACCACAAACTGAGCTGGTGTGAAGGCGCGCTCGAATTGTCCTCCTCGCTCTACCAAGAAACAGCTGCCTGCAGGATTTACAGCATCCCGTCTTGCGTTTCAAGATCATGAGCATCCCACTCATTTTGTACCCAATGTCATCAAGTTAAGAGATGAGAACCAGACCTGCCAGGTTTTATGAGGCACTTTCGAACGGAAATACACTGTTAATCGTGTCGAATTTGGCTCACAAAAGCTCTGGGTATCTTCTCAATAGGTAGGGGCGAACCCTTGCGGTCGCCCTTGTGGGCAAGAGCAAGTCCTGCCCCTACCCCAGGATATTGAGAAGATACAGCTCTGGCGGAAACCTGGCAGGTCTTTACAATCCTTAACTTGATGACATTGGTG
>CAYQTW010000289.1:3431-4739 GCA_964420485.1 uncultured Anaerolineales bacterium | reverse complement strand
TAATATCTCCCCGGTCGTCAATGTTCAGGATTTGGATGGTCTGATCGGCTTTGTCCACAGCGTAGTGGATGCGCACACTGCCGAAGCGATACCGGTATTCGCCTTTGGGTTTGCCCTTGAGAGGACGGATACGACACTGGTGGTGGAAAGGCGTCTGAGCGATAATCTCAAATACCTCCCGTAGTCGCTTTTTCGTGGCCGGGTCACGATGTTGCTTCAGGAAGGTGCGGGCTGTAGAGGAGATGTGGGTGATTATAAATCGAGTTCGCGTTTCACGCTTTCCCAACCGTGGCCTCCTCCTGTCGCGAACTCGCGTCGTGCGGCTTCAAGGCGGGCCTGCAACGCTACATCCACTCGTTCCTCTGCCGTCAAGCGCCAGTCCTCAATCAATTTGGCCAACTTGTCCCATTGCCCGGACACAACGGCCTGTGCGGTGACCCGAAGGATTTCCTGGTAGAACATTGCCCGTTCTTCCGCATCAAAATGGGCTAACCACTCAAAGGACGAAGGAATGACGAGTTTGAATGAGGGTGAAGACCGTATCGCATACGGTGATGTTGCTTCTTTGAATACGATTGTCTTGCTCATTGAGATTCCCTCCCCGACTGGTAGTGTACCGCATACAGGCTAGCCTGTCAACTTTATGGAGAGAAACATGAAAGACGTTTTTCGTATCTTTTGGGAAGCGCTAAAGGATCTCTGGGATGAATTGTTCCTGTTAATACTGATGAACGTCGTCACTGTGCTGCTGGTGATCCCGATAATCACACTGCCGCCGGCGTTGGCCGGGCTGTGGAATGTCGCCAACCGGGTGGCTCAAGGTAAGGTCATTAGTTGGAGTGACTACTTTGCGGGCTTGCGACTCTATTTCTGGAAAGCGTGGGGATTGGCGCTGCTCAATATTCTGGTGCTCATCATCGTGAGCACCAATCTCTGGTTCTACGCGCCGGGCAATACTCCGTTCGATCTCCACCCCACGTTGAGCCTTTTGATGCGCTCGGCCTGGCTGGCAGTGGCGCTCCTGTGGCTGGTCGCGCAAATGTACCCTCTGGCGTTGCTGCTGGAGCAGGAGGATCAGCGGCTGCGGACCACCTTGCGCAACACGGCTGTAATCTTTATCGCCAATCCTGGTTTCACCCTCGTGCTGGCGGTATTGCTGCTGATCGTGGTCGTCATCAGCACGTTTCTCCCGATGATGTGGTTCCTGGTCACGCCAGCATTGTTCGCCGTCGTGTGCAACAAGGCAGTGCGGCATTTGCTGGAGCCGCACCGGCCTGTCAGAACACGGATCGGGAGGATTGGCAGATC
>CAYQTW010000289.1:0-3331 GCA_964420485.1 uncultured Anaerolineales bacterium | reverse complement strand
ATAATCCCGCTCATCCGTGTTCTAAATGGAAGCGTGCAAGGAGCAAGACAATGCGCGTACTGTGGACCAGCCCCCACTGCCGGCCCGACTGGCTCGATCACCTAGGCGAGCAGTCGCAGGGCGGGCAGAGCGTGGTGATGAACAAATTGCCCCACGCCCTGGCCCGCGCCGATCCGGACATCCGCGTGGATATTTTCACCCGCCTGCAGGATGACGACCCTCACGCCGCCACTCCGGCCAGGTTCCTCGACGGGGACCCGCGCGTGCGGCTCATCCGTCTCCCCTGCGGCCCCACCGGCCGGTACCTCCCCAAAGAGTTTCTCTACGGAGAACCCATCGCCGAGTTCGTCGAGCACATCCTGGCCTTCGCTGCCCATGGGGGCGGGGGAACCCCGCCCCTACGTTACGACCTGTTGCACGGCCACTATGCCGATGGCTGGGAGACAGTCACATCCCTCAAGGCCAGCTGGCCTCACCATCCCCCCACCCTGCTCACCACCCACTCCCTGGGCCGGCGCAAGCGACAGGACGCGCTAGAGCGTGGAGAGGGCACGCCGGAGGAACTCGACCGCCGCTACAATTTCCCACTGCGTATCGCTTCCGAGGAGCGCGCGCTGGCCACCGCCGACCGCATCCTGCCCCTCTCCACCGTCGAAGCCGAGTTCCTGCGCCAACACTATGCCGCTGCCGTAACGGATAAGCCCATCACCGTCACCCCCAATGGGATTGACCCGGCCGATTTTCCACCCGCCTCGCCGGGAACCCGGCCCCGGGTACGCGAGAGGCTGGGCGTGTCCAACTCCGAGTTCCTCCTGCTGGTGCCATCGCGGGTGGACGCGCGCAAAGGGCAGGAAAACATCCTGCGAGCGCTCGTCGAGATCCAGGAGACCCGACCCACGCTGACAGATCGTCCCTCCTGCCCCGAGCATAGCCGAGGGATCCGCCTCCTGCTCCTGGCTTGGCCCGACCCTCCCACCGACTATGCCGCCCGCCTGAGACGGCTCATCGCCGAGCACGACTTGGATAACTGCGTGATCACCCATCCCCCGGTGCCCCACGCGCGTATGCCGGTCTACTTTGCCGCCGCCGATGGGGTGGTGCTTCCATCGCAGGAATACTTTTCCATCGTCATGCTGGAAGCAATGCTGCTGGAACGTCCCCTCATCGCCAGTGTGCATGGAGGCTCACGGGACGTCATCACCGACGGTGTCAACGGGCTATTGGTGGACCACAACGATGTGGCGCAGTTGGCACAGGCAGTCGTGCGTACGGTGGAGATGAACGAGATGGCGCGGCGTGAGATGGGGCACCGGGCGCGCCAGACCGTCCTGGAAGGCTACACCTGGGACCAGATCGCCCGCCGCCTGTTGACCATCTATCGCCAGGCGGCAGCCCCCCAACCTTAAAATTTCCTTTCCCCTATTGACAAATTCCCGCTTTTCGGTTACAATAATGATAACGCGCGTTAGTAACCCGCGTTACTAAATCTTGTTACTAAATCGTGTTACCTAAGCGAAAGGGATAACCAACTGGTGCCCGGATCTCGTCCCACTCAGCGCCAGATCGCCGAAGAGTCTGGCGTCTCCCGCACAACCGTCTCTCTCGTACTCAACGATGTGCCTGACACACGCATCAGCCCCGAGACGCGCCAGCGCATCATTAAAGTAGCACGCCGCCTCAACTATTACCCCGACGCCGCTGCTCGTACCCTCGTCAGCGGCCGCACCCACACCATCGGCTTTGTCCTCTGCCAGAGCCCAGACCGCATCTTTGCCGACGCCTTCTTGCCCGAGGTACTGCACGGCGTGGGCGACGCCGTCAAGGAGAACGGTCTGCGCGTGTTGATTCATCCCGTGGAGGATGTAACGGCATCCGAGGCCTACATTGGCCTGGTGCGCGCAAAGTACACCGACGGCATCATCCTCTCCGGCCCCCGCTCGGACGACCAGCAACTCCCACACCTGAAAGCCGAGGGCTTTCCGATGGTGCTCCTGGGCCAGTTGCCCGACTCGGGTATTCCCTTCGTAGACGTGGACAACGTAGGAGCGGCGAAGCAGGCCGTGGAGCACCTGATTGGATTGGGACACCGGCGGGTAGGGATGATCACCAACGCCCCGCTAGAGTACACTGCCGCCCGCGACCGTCTGGCCGGCTACCGGCAGGCGCTGGAGAAGGCTGATCTGGCCTTTGACGAAAGTCTAGTGCGTTATGGGGACTTTTGCGAGGGAAGCGGCCGCGTGGCGATGGATCAGTTGCTCGACCTGCCCAAACGTCCTACCGCCGTCTTTGTCGCCTGCGACCTGGTGGCCTTTGGCGCACTGGAGGCCATCAAGGAGCGCAGTCTGACCGTCCCCGACGACGTCGCGCTGGTCGGATTCGACGACGTGCCACTGGCGCACTATGTGGACCCGCCCCTGACGACGATGCGGCTGCCAGCCTACAGATTGGGCTACCGGGCCGCGACGCTGCTGACCCAACTGATTGGCGGCGAGACAGCCGAGGAACAGGGGATACTCTTGCAGACCGAACTCGTCGTGCGGCAATCGAGCGGGGCTCGTGCGAATCCCCGCTCGTAGGACAACATTTCACTGAACAGGAGGTGGTGTATAGGGAACTTGGTTCGCGGAGAGTCGTGCGCTCTCCATCTGATGGCAAGTGTCTGACAATCTACAATAATCAAGGAGGAAAGAGAAATGTCTAAACGTATGTGGTGGGTCCTGTTGTCGGTGCTAGTGGTGAGCAGCATGCTCTTGGCAGCATGTGGGCCCAAGCCCACGCCCGCTCCCACCGAAGAACCAGCAGCACCAACCGAGAAACCGGCCGAGGAACCGGCCGAGGAACCCGAAGCCGGAATAGACTGCATGGGTGCACAGGCCGGTGACGAGGTCACGCTGCTCTACCAGTGGTCAGGCGCCGAGGAAGAGAAACTGAACGCGATCCTCAAGCCGGTGGTGGATGCCTGCGGCATTGTGTTGGCCCCCGAATCCACGCGCGACCACGCCCTGCTGGACACGCGGGTCGAGGCCGGCACCCCGCCCGACATCGCCTTCTGGACCTCATCCGCGATGGACCTGTACCAGGATCGCCTGGTTCCCATTGACGAGGCCGGCGGCAACCCCGACAACTATGCTGGCTTCTGGAAGGATATGGGTACCCGGGGCGGCAAGTGGGTCGGCTTGATGGTCAAGGCCGACATCAAGTCCATCATCTGGTACAGCCCCGTCGTCTTCGAGGCCTACGGCTATCAAGTACCCGAAACCTGGGCCGATCTGGACGCCCTGGTCGAGCAGATGGTAGCCGACGGCAACGTGCCCTGGTCAATGGGCATGGA
>CAYQTW010000288.1:0-4799 GCA_964420485.1 uncultured Anaerolineales bacterium | reverse complement strand
TGTTTTACATTTGGATTGTACCTAGAATCAATCAGACGTCAAGCGCTCGACCGGGCACCCAAGGCCTTTCGCAGCGCTAGAGCGGGGAGAATAATTGAGATGTCTTTCTTGTTTCCTGACACCCAGCCCGAGGCCGAGCGAATTCAGATCGAGTTACTGCGCCGCGCTCCGCCATGGCGCAAACTGGAGATGGTGGGCCAGATGAACCAGACCGTCCGCACACTGGCCCTTAGCGGGCTGCGTCACCGCCACCCTCATGCCACGCCGGAGGGGTTGCGCCGCCGCCTGGCCGACCTTTTGCTCAGCCCTGCACTGGCCGCCCGTGTGTATGGGGACTTTTCTGAGACAGGAGTAACCTGATGCTCTCTGAACCTATCGCCGTGACTTTGATGGTGATTGAAGCGCTAGAAGCGCTGGATGTACCCTACCTGATCGGTGGATCGCTGGCCAGCGCCGTACACGGGGTAGTGCGGGCCACGATGGACACAGACCTGGTGGCCGATTTGCGCCTCGAGCACGCCGAACCCCTGGCCCAGGCGTTGGGCGATGCCTTTTACGCGGACGTCGAATCCATCCGTGACGCCATCCGTCGCCGAAGCAGTTTCAACGTCATCCACCTGGAGACAATGTTCAAGGTGGACATCTTTGTCCTCAAACAGCGGCCTTTCGGTCGGATGCAATTCGAGCGCCGGACGAAACAGATGGTAGCAACTGATCCAGAGCGTACCGCTTATGTGACCACTGCCGAAGACATAGTTCTGGCGAAACTGGAGTGGTATCGGATGGGAGGCGAGGTGTCGGACAGGCAGTGGCGCGATGTGCTGGGCGTGCTCAAGGTGCAGGAAGACCGCCTCGACTGGGCCTATCTCCGGCAGTGGGCGGCAGAGTTGAGGGTGGCGGGCTTTTTGGAAAGAGCCCTGACCGAGGCCGGACAAAGCGGGGAGAGTCAGGTTGAAAAAACCCAATAGAAGAAAGCGCTTTCCCCTCACTCGTTCCCAAAAATGCGTAGTCGCGCTGGCCCTCCTGGTGCTGACGCTGGGACTGGCGAACCTGGTCCGGGCAGGTATGGCGCTGCGCTATGCCGCCCTTCTGCCCAACCTGCCGATGACGGTGCCCTGGGTATACCTGGCGGCAATAGGCGGCTTCTGGGGCGCGGCCTTTATTGCCTGCGCAGTGGGACTGGTGCGCTTCCGCCCCTGGGGCCGGTGGGGAACCCTGACGGCGACCACCCTCTACGAGGCCCACGCCTGGGCCAACCACCTGCTGTTCGACGTGTCCGACTATGCCCGCCAGACGCGCCCCCGCGACCTGCTGCTCACGGCGCTCCTGCTGGCCGTCGTCTGGGGGCTGCTGAATTGGCCAAGTATACGAAAGGAATTCAAACAATGACTCAACTCGCTGTTCTCTCCGACATTCACGGCAACCTGTTGGCCCTGGAGGCCGTCCTGGCCGATGTTGAAGCCCGGGGCGCACCCGACGCTTATTGGGTGCTGGGTGACCTGGTCGCCTTCTGTCCCTGGCCGGCCGAGACACTGGCCCGCCTGCGGGCGCTGCCCAACGCCACTTTTCTGATGGGCAACACCGACCGCTACGTCGTTACCGGCCGGCGGCCCGTCTTCCCGGTTCGTTCGCCCGAGGACTGGGGCCAGATGCCCTTTACATTGGCTGCGCGCGACGCCAATTTCCGCTGGACCGTAGAGCGACTCTCTTACGCCGACTATAAATTCCTGCGCGACCTGCCGCCCCGGCTGGAGATGACCGTAGGGGCGAGGTTACCCCGCCCCTACGGTCGCGTCGTCGCCGTTCACGCTACCCCCAGCGACGACGAGACCAACATCTACCCTGCCACTCCCGACGACGAGGTGCGCCCGCACCTGGCCGGCCTGGACGCTCGTCTGCTGCTCTACGGTCACACCCACCGCCCCGTGGACCGTACCGTGGACAATGTGCGCCTGGTCAACGCCGGCAGCGTGGGCCTGCCACTGGACGGCGACCCCCGCCCCGCCTATGCCCTGCTCGATTTCGAGGGCGATCAATGCAATGTCACCATCCGCCGCGTCGAGTACGATGTGGAGGCCGTGGTCGCCGAACTGGAGCGGGTGGAGCACCCAGGGCGGGCGTGGGCAGGGCAGATACTGCGGGAGGCGAGAGTAAAATGCTAAAGACCTTGGACGACCTGCAACGCGCCAAACAAGAATGGGAAGAAACGACTGTCAAACCCGTCACCGACCGCTTCCCCGAGCGCCGCGAGCAGTTCGAGACCCTCTCCGGCATCCCCCTCGACCGGGTCTACACCCCCGCCGATGTGGAGGTAGAGGCAGGGTCACCCCGCCCCTACCTCGACGGCCTGGGCTTCCCCGGCCAGTACCCATTCACCCGGGGAGTGCAGCCGACGATGTACCGGGGCCGTTTCTGGACGATGCGCCAGTACGCCGGCTACGCCGCCGCCGAAGAGTCCAATGCCCGCTATAGGTACCTGCTGGAACAGGGGCAGACCGGCCTCTCAGTGGCCTTTGACCTGCCAACTCAGATCGGCTACGACGCCGACGATCCGCTGGCCGAGGGGGAAGTCGGCAAAGTCGGCGTCTCCATCAGCAGCCTGGAGGACATGCGGACTCTCTTCGATGGCATCCCGCTGGACAAGGTCAGCACCTCGATGACCATCAACGCTCCGGCGTCCATCCTCCTGGCGATGTACATTGCCGTGGGAAAGGAGCAGGGGATAGAGCCCCGCCAACTGCGCGGCACGGTGCAGAACGACATTCTCAAGGAATACGTCGCCCGCGGCACCTACATCTTTCCCCCCCGCCCCTCGATGCGGCTGGTAACTGACCTATTCCGCTATTGCGCCGCCGAGGTGCCCCGGTGGAACACCATCAGTATCAGCGGCTACCACATCCGCGAGGCCGGCTCCACCGCCGTCCAAGAGATCGCCTTTACGCTGGCCAACGGCATCGCCTACGTCCAGGCGGCCATTGACGCGGGGTTGGACGTGGACACCTTCGGGCCGCGCCTCTCCTTCTTCTTCAATGCCCATAACGATTTTTTGGAAGAGGTGGCCAAGTTCCGCGCCGCTCGCCGCCTCTGGGCGCGCATTATGCGGGAGCGGTTCGATGCGCAGAACCCCCGCAGTTGGAAACTTCGCTTCCACACCCAGACCGCCGGCTGCACCCTCACTGCCCAGCAGCCGGATAACAACGTCGTGCGGGTGACACTGCAGGCACTGGCGGCGGTATTGGGTGGCACCCAATCGCTGCACACCAACTCCCGCGACGAGGCACTGTGGCTGCCGACCGAGGAGTCGGTGCGCATCGCCCTGCGCACCCAGCAGATCATTGCCCACGAGTCGGGTGTGACCAATACGGTGGATCCCCTGGCCGGTTCCTACGTCATTGAGTACCTCACCGGCGAGATTGAGCGGCGGACGCAAGAGTACATTGAGCGGATTGACGGGATGGGCGGGGCGCTGGCAGCCATTGAGCAGGGGTACGTCCAGCAGGAGATCGCCGACGCCGCTTACCGCTACCAGCGAAAGATGGAGACAGGGGACAGAATCGTGGTAGGGGTAAATGAGTACCAGGGGGGCGAGGAAAATGTAGCGATGGAGCGACTGGTAGTGGACCCTGCCATCGAGGAGCGGCAACGGGCGCATCTGGCCGAGTTGCGGGGGCAGCGGGATGGGGAGCGGGCCTCGGCTGCTCTGGGCCACATCGAGAAGGCTGCCCGCGCCTCAAATGAACCACTGATGGCTCTCTTCGTCACCGCCGTGGAGGCCGGCTGCACGCTGGGCGAAATCTGCCAAGTTCTGCGGCGCGTGTGGGGCGAGTACCGGCCGCGGGTGAGTATTTGAGGACTTCTGACTACAATTCGTATACAATTGACTACAAATTGTAGTCAGAGAAGATATTTTACGTGTATCAGTCGTAGACAGAGATGACCGAGGGCACCGGGACGCGGGAGTGAATCTCTACAGGCGTCTCGTTCGTCCTCAGCCACAGCCCCGTGGAAAAACCCCCGTCCAGGTTGAGCGCCACGTCCACATCGAGATCAGAGTCCGCGAGGAAGCACGCCATTTCGTGGAGGCTGAGGTGGCCACGGGGCGCGACGATGAACAGGATGCGCCCCTGCCGGTCCTGGGCCACGACGGTGCGGCGGGAGGGGCGACCGTCGTCGGCGTCGGCGGGAAAGCCCATCACGCCGCCCGGCTTGACCAGCACCGGGAATGACTGCACTGCCTCTCCCAAGAGTTCGTTGGGGTCGTAGGATTGGTCGCGGAGCCAGCGCACGCTCACCCGTCCATCGGCTGTGACGGCGAACATACCCGCAAAGTCCTCGTAGGGAGTACCCCAGGCCCGTCCGTCGCTGATGAGCAAACCCACGGTCTCGTTTTCGGGGGTAAAGTAGCCGCCGTTGACGACCAGCAGGGGCGGGACTACCTCGCCCCTACAGCGCTCCGCCCAGGCGCTCACCGGGCAGGGTGTGATGGGGTCGTAGTGAACGCGAAAGCGCACGGCGGCGGGATCGAGCCGCACGATGGTCAACCGTTCGGCGGCCTCATCCGTTTCCACACGCACCTGGCGCAACTCGACACCCGGCTGCAACAGTTGCCAGCCGGTGTCGGGCGGCTCAGGGGTAGAGGTGGGCCAGAGGGTGGGAGAGGGCGTCAGCGTTGGTCTCGGGGTTAGTGTGGGAGTGGAAGTGGGTGTTGGGGTGGGGTGGGGTGGGAGGAAAACACAACCCGATGCCAGAAGCAGGGTCAGGCAAAGAACCAGTCTCAGCAAATCCAAAATCGCTCTGAG
>CAYQTW010000287.1:0-4810 GCA_964420485.1 uncultured Anaerolineales bacterium | reverse complement strand
CTCCACGCCCAGCGCGAGGAACTGCACCACCAAGTAGGGGCGCGATGACCGCGCCCCTACCCCATATCGGTCCACGATCAGCCCCGGCAAGTAATCCGACTCGGCATGCACCAGCCGGTAGGCAGTGGTGGCCGGGTCATCGGCGAGCGCCCGGCGGGCAGCGATTGCTCGCTCCAGCCGCCGCCGCCAAAAGTCTCGATCAATGACCTCATCCTGCCGCCAGGTCAGCAGCCGCACCGCGATCTGGGAGCTCCGGTTGAGATAACCCCGCGCCAGCCAGTTGCGGCCCGCGTCGCGCACCTCGACCACGTCACCGTCCGCCACCTCCCCTTCGATGCGCTCAATCGCGCCGGAAAAGACCCAGGGATGGCGCTGCTGCACTGGCCTGGTGCGCTTGCGCTTTAACAAAACCATAGCACTCATTTCGCATCAGTTTGCCGTATCTGCTCAATAAAGTGGGGCAATGTAGCCGAGGTTTCCATACCTCGCGGGCATAACGCGCTATGGAAAGCGCGGCTACATTAAAAGTGCCCCAGAATATTGAGATGATACAGTTTGCCCTTCCTATCGAATACAAGTATAATAAACACATTGGAGGTAGAGATGAGAGATGTGACAAGCGTTCAACTGGAAAGCCTCCCTATGCCTTACACGGGGCTTTTGCAGGTAGACATCCACCTGTCTGCTCAGATCAACGTGACAGCAACGATGGCACAACGGCGTGTCAGTCGAGTAGTTATCAGCGAGATTGGCAACTTGCTCTACGGAGGCGTGCCATCGCTGATCGTCGGCGACCGCATCCGGTGGCGCGTTCCCGTCATACTGGCCTACCCGGATACCGGCCCGGTAGGAGAGGCTGGCACGCTAGACGTAGACGTCGAGACCGGCATGGTGCTGACCAGCCCCGAACGCCTGCAGGAGATTACCGATCGTGCCCACCACCTTGCTCAACGTACCTCACATTTACCAGCGTGATCGTACAGATTGCCTGCCCTCGTGCGTCGAGATGGTGCTATCCTTCCTGGGACAGCCCATCTCTCGCCGGAGAATAAATCAAATCCTCGAACCAACCCTCATCGGCACACCGGGCTTTAGACTGCTGCGCTTGCGCAATTATGGCTACGACGTCACTTACGCTGCTGCCATTGACGAGCGCCCACTGACCGAGGCGTTGGCAGCCGGACTTGCGCCCATCGCATTGCTGCTTACGCGAAACCTCCCGCACTGGAAACGAGAGACAGCGCACGCAGTCGTAATCATCGGTATGGATGCCCATACGGTCTATCTAAACGACCCTGCTTTCCCCACAGCCCCCCAGGCCGTCCCACGCGATTGCTTTCTACTGGCCTGGTCTGATTTCGATATGCTTTACGCAGTCATCCGACCCATCTCCCCGTCTGACTGACATTGTTCATTCAGATCACCCCGACCGCTTTACCCGCCCGCTCGAACACGTCCAGCGCGTAGGCGATGTCCTCCTCCGAGTGATCCGCCGTCACGTTGGCCCGCAGGCGCGCCAGCCCGACCGGCACGGCGGGGGAGACCACCGGCAGCACAAAGATGTCCTCCGCCTGACACAACTTTGTCATCTGGAAGGCCCGCTCGTCCTCGCCGCAGATGATGGGCACGATGGGCGTCTCACTGTTGAGTGTGTCAAAACCCCGCGCCTTGAGCCCCCCCAAAAAGAGTTCAATGTTGCGCTGAAGTTTCTTCACGCGCCACGGTTCCTCCTCGATCACCTCGAACGCCGCCTTGGCAGCGGCAACCTGGGCCGGGGGCAGCGAGGCCGAAAAGACGAACGCTCGTGCCACGTGCTTCAGGTAGTTGATTATATCCTGTTTCCCTGCCACGTACCCGCCGACGCTGGGGATGGGCTTGGAGAGCGTGCCCATGTACAAGTCAATGGCGTTTTCGAGTCCAAAGTGCTCCTCGATGCCGTGGCCTGTCTCGCCCAGCACGCCCACGCTGTGGGCCTCGTCCACCATCAGCAGTGTGTCGTACTCCCGGCACAGCCGGCTGACCTCAGGCAGATTGATGATGTCGCCGTCCATGCTAAAGACGGCATCCACGACGACCAGTTTGCCACCGTCGGGATCGGCCTGCTGCAAGCGCCGTTCCAGGTCGGCCATGTCGTTGTGGCGGAAGCGGGCGAACTTGGCGCGACTGAGCAGGCAGCCATCCACGATACTGGCGTGGTTGAACTTGTCGCAGATAACGACGTCGTTGCGGCCCATCACGAGCGCTGACACCGTCGCCAGGTTGGTGACGTAACCGCTGGAGTAAACGATGGCCGCCTCGGCCTTTTTGAAGCGGGAGATGGTCTCTTCCAGTTCGTTGTGCAGCGGCAGCGTGCCGGCCAGGATACGGACGCCGTGGGTGCCCGTCCCGTAGCGGGCCAGCGCCGCTTGCGCCGCTGCATTGATCTTGGGATGGCCTAGCAGGCCCAGGTAGCCGTAGCCGGCGAACAGGAGCATACGCCGCCCGTTGACCGTGACCCAGGCCCCGTCTAGTTCAGAAATGGGCTGCAGGTAGAAATACAGTCCCTCCTCCTGAAGACTGGCTACCCGCTGGTTCATTTGCTCGATGCGCTGTTGGATTGGGTTCATGATTACTGTTCCTCCCTAGTTCAAGTTCTCGTTACCGCTCCAAGGGGATTGCCAAATCCCCGCCTCTGGCCTGGATCGCCAGATCCAGGCCAAGCAAATTATACCTGATGCTCCGAGCAGGTCAAATCTGTTCTCTCAACCTCAACCTCAACCAATCATCTCCACCAATCGCGCCTGGTCAATCATCGGCACCTCCAATTGTTGCGCTTTGCGGTACTTGGTACCGCCGGGCGATTCCCCCACTACCAGATAGTCCGTCTTGCGGCTGACGCTGCCGGTGACCCGGCCGCCGTGCTGCTTGATGAGCCGGGTCGCCTCCTCGCGGCTCATCGTTGGCAGCGTCCCAGTGATGACAAAGGTCAGGCCCGCCAGCGGCGCGGCAACGGCCTCCCTGGGCGCGGAAACCGCGTCTTCGGGCGCGGAAACCGCGTCTTTGGGCGCGGAAACCGCGCCCCTACGGAGTTTCACGCCGGCCCGGCGCAACTTTTCCACGAATTCTCGATTGCGAGGATTGGCGAACCATGCCACGATGGCCCTGGCCGTGCGCGGCCCCATTCCTTCGATGGTCTCCAGGTTCTCGCAAGTGGCCGCCGACAGTTCATCCAACGAGCGATAGTTCTCCGCCAGTAACTGCGCCACGGCGCCGCCTATGCCCCGGATGCCCAGCGCGGCGATGACCTGCGCCAATGGTCGCTCTTTGCTGGCCCGGATGGCCGCCAACAGATTGTCCGCGCTCTTTTCGGCAAAGCCTTCCAATTCTAGCAGGGCCTCCCGCTGGAGATAGTACAGATCGGCCCCATCCTGCACCAAACCATGTTCCACCAAGAGTGACGCTGTCCGCTCGCCCAGCCCCTCGACGTCCATCACGGCCGCAAAGTACCCCACGCGCCGCACGCGCTGCTCCGGGCAAGCAACGTTGACACAGTAGACCGCCACCTCGTCCTCCGGCGAGACGACCGGCTCTCCGCAGGACGGGCAGACCTCTGGCGCCCGGTAGACCTTTTCCGCCCCCGTGCGCGCCGCCATCACAGGCCCGACGACGTAGGGGATCACGTCGCCGGCCCGCCGGACGATGACCCGGTCGCCGATGCGGATGTCCTTGCGCTCCAGGTCCTCAAAGTTGTGCAGCGTGGCCTTGCGGATGGTCACGCCGCCCAGTTGCACCGGCTCCAGGTGGGCGAAGGGGGTCAGCGCGCCGGTGCGCCCCACGTTGACAGCGATGTCCAGCACCCGTGTCGTCGCCTCGCGGCCGGGGAATTTGAAGGCGACCGCGCCCCGTGGTGCCCGCCCCACCACGCCTAGCGCCGCCCGCATCGCCAGGTCATCTACCTTGATCACCAGACCATCCACCTCGTAAGGTACCGTGTCCCGCTTCCTGATCCAGCCCTCGCAGTAGGCCACCACCTCATCCAGCGCCTCGAAGCGGGCCACGTACTCCGAGACGGGGAAACCCAACTCGCGCAGGTAGGCCAGCGTCTCCCATTGAGTGCGCGGCACAGGGCCGTCGGCCTCGACGATGGCGTAGCAAAGCAGGCTGATAGGACGGGTGGCGGTGATGCGCGGGTCGAGTTGGCGCAGAGAGCCGGCCGTGGCGTTGCGCGGATTGGCAAAGAGCTTCTCCTCCGCTTCAGCCTGCCGGCGGTTGAGCACCTCGAAATCCTTGATCAGCATGATCGCCTCGCCGCGCACGACCAGACGGTGGGGCGGCCGGGGGCCGTCGGAGGTGATTGGGATGCGCAGCGGCAAGGTGCGCACGGTGCGCAGGTTGGTCGTCACGTCCTCGCCGACGTACCCATCCCCTCGGGTCGCCCCCAGGACAAATAGGCCGTCCTCGTAGTGCAACACGACCGTCAACCCGTCTAATTTAGGCTCGACTATCCAGGCGGGCTCTGGCGCGTCGGGTGGGAGATGCTTGCTCACCCGTTCCCACCAGGCGTGGATTTCCGCGCCGCTGGTGACCTTGTCCAGGCTGAGGATGGGGGCCGGGTGCGTGACCTTGACGAATCCCTCGGCGGGCGCTGCGCCGACACGTTGCGTGGGCGAGTCGGGCGTGACCAGTTGCGGATGTGCCGCCTCCAGCGCCCGCAGTTCGTCCATCAGCGCATCGTACTCGGCGTCGCTGACGATGGGCTCGTTAAGCACGTAGTAGCGATAGTTGTGATAGTTGATCTCGCGCCGCAATTGCGCGATACGTGCGACAATTT
>CAYQTW010000286.1:0-4833 GCA_964420485.1 uncultured Anaerolineales bacterium | reverse complement strand
ACTCGGACATGTTGTCCTGGTTAAGGTGAATCTGTCCCTCACCCTCGCTGCCTCGATGCTGTCCCGGCGAATAGTATTTGTTATTCTCGACTTCGTATGAGCTCATAACCCAGTACCTGATTTTGTCTCGCCAAACAGCGATCCAAAGGAATACGTCGCAGCAGTAGGGTTTGAGCTGTTGAAAGTTCATATCAAAAGGACGATCTGAATTTGATGACAGCGCTTTGACGTATAGCGGCTCATTGCTCTCAAAGTCCACGGCTCTCGACGCTTTTATCTCGACCTTGATGCCAGGGTCTAACCAAAGATCATATTCTCCCGAGTAACCTGGATCCAGTTTCTTTGAGGGCCTCTTGAAGGCTGGAACCAACTCCTTCAGATGTCCAAGAGCCCACCTATCACCAAAGCCGCGCGGGGCAGAGATTTCAAAGATATACAGGTAGAGATTGCGGTCAATGTACGCATCTCTTAATTCGGTGTACCCGTCCAGGGTCAGCTTGCCACGGCCAAGCAACGTGGAAATGATGTACTCGTACTCGTTGAAGGGGTAGACTGAAACCAGATTTTTCAACCGCGCTCGAAAATCTTTAGCGTCTTCGAGGTGGTCAATAAGGCGATCCAATTCCTGGCGTAATTTCTCCATAGTGTTGTACTCCTCAATCGAACAATGCAGGTTGTCTCTGTTCGGCTATCACGCGGTCATTACTCAATTGTGCGGGGGACTCGAAACCACGCTCGGCCTCGAAGGGATTGCCATGCTGCCAACCTGTTTTTCCGCATCGTCGAAATCTTTCCAGTCGCCGTATAGTTATTTCACAAAATACGGGGTCAATGTCCATTGTATAACACTGTCGCTTATGAATTGCTGCCGCCAGGAGCGTGGCGCCGGAATGTGCGAAAAAGTCTATGACCAGGTCTCCTGGCCTTGAACTGGCTTTAATGATCCTTTCAATTGCCTTGAGGGGTTTTTGAACGTAGCAGCCAGAGACGTTCTCTTCCATACGATAGAATACTTGTTGAATGTCTACCCAAATATTGCCGGGCCTGATAGTGTCGGACCGACTACGTTCCATGTTTTCCTGGACAACCCCTCTTACTTTTTTGTAGTAACCGCGAAGGATTTTGGGGATGTCGGTATATTGAACGTTGAATGTGGGATTACCTTTGGTGTAGTACAGCAACTCTTGTCTAACCGCCATCCAGTTTTTCAGAGTCCCGTATCCTCTCTGGTTTCTGAGCGTGATGAAACTCCGAGACGAGACCGGAAATTCTCGCATCATGAGCATAAACTCTGGCAACGGTTGAAAATGGTTGTTCTGGTCGGCTCCCAACCAAACATACAAAGAACTAGTGTCTTGCAACGCTGGCAAAGTGTTTTCAATCCACTTTCGGCACCACTCGATGTATTCAGAGCCGGTTCTTACTTCAAAGGCTACCAGATTGTACGGCGGGTCTTGAATAGCAAGAGTAGCCAGCCGATCATTCATCAGGGCATGAACATCGTTTACGCTCGTCGCATCCAGGCAACCTACGCGATGTTGCTCTTCTGGATCAATCCAGATATCACCATAAGATAACCGGCAGTATGGAAGTAATCTCTCCCTTATCTCTGTATGCTTATCCAACCGTGGTAATGGGTTTTTATGCATAAAGACGCTCCCCTTCGCAAGACACGCCCCCCGTCTCCCCGTCTACTCTTCCTCCCGAGGCACAACCCTGATCGTCACCGCATCACTCCTGCTCACGTTGCCTGCCGCGTCCACGGCGATGACGTAAAAGGTGTGCTCCCCTACTTCTCCAATCGTCCAGTTGACGTTAAAGGGAGCGACGGTGCGCACGGCGAATGGCTCTAATCCTTCTGCCGGTGGAGTTGCTTTATTCCCCCTATACACGTAGAACTCGACCCGCGCGATGGAATAGTCCTGCACCTCGGCGTTGACATTGACCCACTCGTCGTAGCCGTATTCGTATTCGGCCCCCTCCTCCGGGTAGGTCAGGTCGAGCGTGGGGGAGATGTGGTCCACAGTTACCTGGATGGTCGCCTCGCGCAGCGCCATCGAGTGGTCCACGACGCTGAGGCGCAGGCTGTAGAGACCGTCCAGCCCGCTCACGTCCCAGAACTCGAGCAGACCGTGATCTACCTGGTCGCCGTGCTCGGGGCCGATCTGGATCCATTCGGTGGGGTTCAGCCCCGGGCCGAACACGACGCGGTAAAAGTTAAAGTCGCCGCCCCTGGCGCTGCCGGTGATGGGGACAGTGCCTCGGATGTACGAGTAGGGCGCGGGGTAGATGATGGCCACCTCGGCGTTGCTGCGCGTGGGGCCGTAGATGGTGTCGTACTCGGTGGGCGGCGTAGCCGGTCGTTGATCCTCGTCCAGGCTGGCGATCCAGTCGGCCGCCTCGGGTGGGTAGACCTCGTAGACGTGCTCCTCGCACAGTTCCGGCGGCGTGTAGACGGTACACAGCCGGCCGGTCTCACGATTGACGAGAAAAGTCTGGTGGATGTGACAGTGCTCGGTCGGCTCGGTGCCGGGGATAAAGAGTTCGTTGACGGTGGGGCAGTTTGGCCCGGGCAATTTGCCGGAGACAGCACATACCGCCCGCTCGACCAATCCGTCCGGCCGCACGAAGGGAACCGGTTCTTCATCCTGTAGCGCGTACTCCATCACCGCGTGCCAGATAGGAGCGGCGCCGCGCAGGCCGGGCAGGTTGCGCATCTCGCTGTTGTCAGAGTTGCCCACCCACACGCCAGCGGCCAACTGGGGGGTGTAGCCGATGGTCCAGGCGTCGTGAAAGTCGTTGGTGGTGCCGGTCTTGGCGGCGGCGGGCCGGTCGTCGCCGAGTTCCAGTGCATTGGGATGGCCCATGGCCCTCCAGCGTGCCCGCCGGTCCGAGAGGATGCTGTTCATCAGGTAGGCCAGTTGGGGTGAGAGAATGTCGCGTCCCTCGGGCTGATCGTACTCGTAGAGCACGTTGCCGTCGCTATCCTCGACGCGCAGGATGGTAACAGGGTCGAGTTCCCGGTAGCCGGTGCGCAGCCGGTCTTCGGACACGGGGGCGCCGTACATGCGGCCGCCGTTGGCAAAGACGCTAAAGGCATAGACCATATCGAGCAAGCGCACCTCGCCGCCGCCCAGCGTCAGGCTGAGGCCGTAATAGTCCAGCCCCCGGTCGAGTGTGTTGATGCCCATTTTGTGCGCGGTGCGGATCACGTTGTCCACGCCGGCTAGTTCCAGCGCCTCGACGGCGGGGATGTTGTAGGAACGGGCCAGCGCCAGTCGCAACCGCTGTGGGCCGTGATACTTGCGGTCATAGTTCTCCGGCACGTAGGGGACACCGTTGGGCTGCTGGAAGGCGCGGCGCACGTCGAGGAACATGTGAGCGGCGTTGTTACCCTGTGAGAGCAGCGTAACGTAGGTGAAAGGCTTGAAGGAGGAGCCCGGCTGGCGCGCTCCGTCCGCAGCGACGTTAAAGTGGCCGTCAATATCCTCGTTCCAATAGTCCAGGCTGCCGACCATGGCCAAGATTTCGCCGGTGGCAGGGCGGTTGACGACGACAGCCGCGTTGCTGACGTTGTGGTCACGTCCCACGTCGTAGGCCCGGAGCGGTGGCAGGAACTGTGCCGCCTCGCACCCGGCGGCAATCGCCTCCTGGATGACGGTGGCCTCGTCCTCGCCGGACAGACGGCGGACGTGGGCGCGGGCCACGCATTGGGCCTGTTCCTGCAAGTCCAGATCGAGCGTGGTGTAGACCCGCAGCCCGCCGCGATACACGGCCTCGGGGCCAATTTCCGGCATGTTCTCCAATTGTTTGCGCACATAGATGGAAAAGTGGGGATGCAGGATGTCGTATCGCTCCTCTAAATGTGCCAGGTTCCAGGGTTCGTACTTGGCGGCGACCGCCTCTTCGGGAGTGATATAGCCCTGGCTCACCATCGCGTCAAGCACGATATACTGGCGCTCGCGGGCTTTTTCTTCATTGTCGAAGGGGTTCATAGCCGGGAACTGCGGGATGGCGGCCAACGTGGCCGCTTCGGCCAACGTCAGGTCGCCGACGCTCTTGCCAAAGTATACCCGGGCCGCCGCCTCGATGCCGTAGGCATGGTTGCCGTAAAAGTTCTCGTTCAGATACCACTCCAAAATCTGCTCCTTGCTGTACTTTTGTGAGATGCGATAGGCCAGCAGAACCTCGGTTATCTTGCGCTCATAGTCCTTCCACTCGGGGCCTTCCGCGCTGACATAACGCAATTCTTCCTCGATGATAATACGCTTGATCAATTGCTGGGTGATCGAGGAGCCACCCTGGATTTGCTGGCCCCGGACGTCGGCCCAGAAGGCGCGGGCAATACCGCGCAGGTTGACGCCGGGATTCTCCCAGTAGTTGCGGTCCTCGATGGCGACGGTTGCGCAGATGAGGTTTTCTGGAATCTGGTCCAGTGTGACCCACGTGCGGTCGCCGCCCAAGGGGTCAATCACTTTGTAGAGTATGGTCTGGCCGGTGCGGTCATAGATCTTGGTGGTCTCAAAGGTCTCCTCGGCGGCCTCGATCTGCCCCGGCTCGGGCAGGTCCTGGGTAAAGTAGGCGTAGACGCCGGCAGCAGCACTCACTCCACCGACGACGGTTCCCGTGGCCACGAGTAGCACCACGAGCAGCAGGATGCCGGCGACGCGGAGCAATTGGCGTAGGCCGCTGCGCTCCTCGGCGCGGCGGCGTTGGCGGCGTTGCAAGGTGACGTAGCGGACAATTCGGACTGGTGTCATAATCTCACATTCCCTCCCAGATGATGCAGACACATCGTACCAGAAAGCGGGCAGATTGCAAGTTGGGGGGATT
>CAYQTW010000285.1:0-4842 GCA_964420485.1 uncultured Anaerolineales bacterium | reverse complement strand
GAGCTTTCGGGAAGGTCCAGTTCCTTGAAGGCGCGGTAGGTGACGACGTTGGGCAGGAAACGGCTGACCGTCTGCTCGGTACATTCGTAGGGATAATGCTCCAGGTAATCGAGACCGTCCGCCATACCAGCCGCCAGCGACGGGTCTACGTGCACCGAAAGTTCTCCCTGGGTGGGGTCGTAACTGGGCGGCAGGACCACCGCTTCGAGCCGTTGCCCGTCAGCGTCGAACAGGCCGGCGGTGGCGACCACCTCCGGCGTGGAGTAGCGGTAGACCGGCAGGGTGATCTCTACCGCGTCAGTCAGGTCCTCCCTACGGGGAGAGGGATGCACGCCAACCCACTGGCTAACCGCCTTCGCGCCAAAGCGCAGCGTGACCTCCTGCGTGTCCTCCACCGTCACCGGCCACACCACCTTGACCTTGTCGTTGGCGGGAACGCTGATTCGCTGACTCGCCGATCCTTCGTCTGCGCTCAGGACAGGCTCGCCGACTCGCAACCCGTCCGCCTCAAAGACGACCTCCACCTCCAACGATTGGCCGGTGTTGTTGTGGATTACGGCCGCCAGTTCCGCCTCGTCGCCGACGACGAAAAAGCGCGGCGCCACCGGGCGCACCAGCAGGTCTTTGGTGCTCACGATGTCCACGTCCGCCTGGCCCACCAGCGTGCCGGCGGTGACACCCCGGGCGCCCATACGCCAGGTCGTCAGGTTGTCCGGCAGTTCCACGCTGACCGTCGCGTGGCCATCGGCGCCGGTGCGGACGGTCGGGTTCCAGTAGGCGGTATCGCGGAAGCGGTGCCGCACGACGCCAAACTCTTCGTCGAGGCCACCGCCGCCGCCACCGCCTTTAGCCCCAGGAGCCACCGCCAGGTTGACCCGCTCTGCCGAGAGCGTCAGCCCGCTGGCCGTGCGCACGGCCAACCCCCGCTCGCGCCAAAAGTGGCTCACAATGTCCCGCCCCGGCTGGTCGGCCAGCGCAATGACCGCCAGGTCCACCAGATTGAGGGCCAGTTCGGCCTCGACCGGATTGCCTTTGCTGTCGCTGACATTCACGTCGTAGGTCACTGTCTCGCCCGGCCCGTAATGTTCGTCGGGTGGCCTGTCGGGCGTCAGCGTGATGCTTAACTCCTTCTCGATGGTCTCAATGGGCAGTTGGACGTAGCCGATTTTGAAACTGGACAGCGGGCTGGTCTCATCCTCCCCTTTCACGATGATCACAGAGACAAAGACGTTGGGGATGAGGTCCTCGGTGATGGGAATCTCGATCTGTTCCGAGTTGGTCTCCAGCGTCTGCACCCAGTAGTCGTAGATGTGCCCCCGCTCGACGGTGATGAGCGCTTTGACGGGGCCTTGATACGGGTGCGGGACGAGGATAGTCGCCGTGTCGCCGACTTTGTATTGCCGCCGGTCGGCTACCAAATCAATCCGGTCGTTGTTCTCTTGCCGCCAACTGACGTAGCGTCGCCCGCTGACCCACATATAGGTGGAACTGCGGACCTCGTTATCCTGCTCATCGAGGCCACTGGCGGTCACTTTGTATACACCGCCTTTCTCAGCGGTAAAGTCCACCACCCCTTCGCCATCGTCGTCCGTCGTCACCGTGGTGGTAAAGACCGGCACGTCCTCGACGGTGCATTCCCAGTAGTAGTGGCCATCTTCCGCCTGCTTGCGGGCGCAGTACCAGTTGTGCTCGGCAAAAACGACGGTCAACTCCTGCCCGGGCGACGGGTCGCTGGCCCAGTCCACGGTAATGACGTTGACGCTGTTCTCCTCGTCCACCCGCCCGACGTACCGTTCGGGGCGCAGGCCGATATAGTACAGTCCCTTGTGTACCACCGCCTCGGTGCGGTTGCTCACCTCCTGGTCATTGACGTCAGTGACGGTCACTTCCAGCGTAAAGCGTTGGCTGGCAAGATATTCGGCGATGTCGGCCTCGAGGCTGAAGGTGAAGCGTCCCTCCGCGTCGGTGGTACCCGTTCCATCGGCGATCAGTTCGCCGTAGAAACTGTAATAGTCTTCGTATCGGTAGCGGCTAAAGTCATAGTCGGTAAAGTCCCACCAACCCTCGCCCTGGTAGTTGAAAAAGTGATCGGCGGAGAGGACGGAATAGCGCACCTCGGCGTCTGCGACGGGGCCACCGAAGTAGTAGGTCGCCTGGGCGGTGACGTTGATCTCGTCGCCCTGGGCGTACTCGATCTCGTCCGTCTCGACCGTGACCTGGAACTCGGGCTTGCGGTACTCGGCGACCTGGAAACTGGTGTAAAAGTATTCTTCCCCATAAGTAGCCTCGATGGAATAGCGGCCCAGGCCGGCCTCTTCGTCCAGCGTGAGTTCGCCGTCCAGCGTGCCCATGTCGTTGAGGGGCAGGTTCTCCTCAAAGACCTTTGTGCCCTGCGGGTCCCAAATCTCGACCTTGACTTCGGCGTCCCCAGCCGGCAGGGAGTAGTGGGCATCGTCGTCCTCGCGCAGGATGCCCTTGAAGTAGACCGTCTGGCCGGGGCGGTAGATGGCCCGATCTGTGAAAAAGTAGGCGGTGAAGGGTTCCAGATAATCCTCCACCGGCAGATCGAATTTCCAGGGCGTGATGCCCTCGGCCCAGCGGCTGCTGATCGCGCCAAAGTCCTCGTCCGGGTCGTCCGGGTCGCCGACGAAGGCGAATACGGGATCCCACGGGTCCAGCGGTTCGTGTTCTCTGCCTGCGAAGACACCATCCCGGCCGGTCGTCCCCTCGGCCAGGACGCCGGCGTGTTCGTCCATCACCACGACGGGCAGGCGGGGCAAAACGTCGCCGGAGCGCAGGTCGGTTGCCCAGACCAGCGCTTCGGTGGCAGTCGTCTTTATGCTCAAGTTGTGGCGGGAGACGACCAGCATTTCCCTCTCGACATCGGGCGATGAGCACGGTTGCGCTTCGGGGTAAATGTCCTCGGAATCGGCCCACACCTCCAGGTAGTAGAGGCCCGGCTCAAGCGCGCCCCCCGCCTCGCCGGCCAGGTTAGCGCCGTAGATGACGCTCTGGTTCAACGGCGGCCTCACATCCAGCGACCACTGGCGGACGAGGTGCTCCTCGTCGCCGCTGTAGTCATCCCAGTAGCGCCACCAGTTGTCGCCGTTGGCGCGCAAAAAATCTTTTAGCGGCATACGATAGAGGCTAAAGTTGATCTGGCTCACGTTGCGCGCGGTGACGTAGGCCTTTGTCTGCGTGTAAGCGTTGTAGGCGCCGACGCGGTCGGGCGCGTGCAGGTAGACCATTGGACTCCGGGCACGGGTGTGCCAGCGGATAGTGGTGTCCTGGCCCAGTTCGTGGCCGTAGCGGTCCTGGACGTCACCGCTGATAGTCACTGCATAGTCGCTGTTAGGCTCGATGGGAAAAGAGATTTCGAGTTCGGTGTTGCTATCCCACCAGTAGGTGAAGACTTCCGTCGCCGTGACGGTGGGCTTGTCCTGAGCAGGGCCGAAGGAGCGGATGCTAAAGTTACCATTGATGGACTCAGGGTCCATCGGGCCGGAGAAGGTGACCTCCAGCCCGCCCCACGGCCTGGCGCTCTCGTCGCCATCGGCCGGGTCGGTGCGGACGATGCGCGGGTAGGCGATGGTGTCAAAGGTCCACACGTAAGGCTTTTGGGTGCCAGACTGTCCGCCGGCCCCCTTCGCGCCCTGGGCGACGCTGGCCCTGTACGCAGCGGAAAAATCGAGCGGCTGGTTGGGGATGAAACTCATCGTCTCCACGCCCACCCGCTCCGGTCCCTCGCCCCGGTCCCACGACCATTGGTAGGGTTCATAAGCGTACCCGCGCGGCAGGACCAATCCCTCGTCGTGCCACTCGAAGGTGCCCTTCACCACCTCGCCGGTGCGGAGGTCCTTCAGTTCAAAGGCGGCCTCGGCCGATGCGTGGTCCATCGGCTGGTTGAAGGCGACGTAGATGACCGGCTCGGTGCTGACGTAGATGGTGTCTGCGTCGGGGTGGGTGGTGACGACGGCCGGCAGGATAGTGGTGAACTCCCAGGTAAAGTCGTCGGCCAGCACGCCGCCGGTGGTATCTTCGAGGCCGGCGGCGACCCGCGCCTGGTAGGTAGTGGCAGGTTCAAAGCCCTCGTCTGGGGTAAAGAGGTAGATGGAGGTATTGAGCCATTCCCCCGTACCGCGTACCGGCGGCACGAAGGTGAGGGGCTGCGGCAGGTTGCCCTGGCCCTCGATGGCGGTCAGAGGCACGACCGGCCGGTTGAAGAGGACGGTGACGGTGGCGTCGGTGGCGACCTCGGTGGTGTCCTCGGCCGGCTGGACGGCGGTCACTTCCAGGAAGCCGACGGTGGCAAAGTGAAACAACAGCGGGGCCTTCATCGCCAGGCCGGCCTGGCTGCGAGCGTTTTCCTCGAGGGCGACGGTGTAACGGGTGGCCCGCTCAAAGCCCGTCCTGGCCGGCTTGAACAACATGGTGCGGGAACTGGGCCACTCGAAATCGCCGGAGACGGCCGGCTCGATAGTGAAAGCAGCCTCCACCGTCTCCGCGTCCATCGCCTGGTCAAAGACCACTTGCACCGGCGCGTCGAGCGGCTGTTCCTCGCCCCGGGCCGGCGTCACCTGGATGACCTGCGGTGGCAGTGGCGGGAGCGGCGTGGGCGGGATCGGCGTTGGCGTTGGTGGTTGGGGTGTCGCCCGGCAGGCCGCGAGAAGCGTGCTGGCGATGATCGCGACAGAGATCAGAGTTGCAAAGTATTTGCCGAGTTTCATCTATACCTCCAGGGCACGGATTTCAGGACATTAACGGATGATGTGCGTCACAGTGCTGTCGGACACTCTTGCTCCGTTGCTGTCCTGTGATCCGCGTTCTCAGAACACGGATTTC